>JAYPBG010000004.1:4172-29037 GCA_038124075.1 Gammaproteobacteria bacterium | reverse complement strand
GGTTATGGTCTCTCACATAATGACCTGTTGGGCCATCACGCGGTCGGCGCAAAACTGTCTGAATGGCTTTAATCTTTTCTCTCGTAGTTTTATAGATTAATGGTGTCTTAATTTAAATCATGAAATTAAACTCCCTTGTTTTATCTGGCTTAGCAGTCTGTAGCCGTTTTTCTTATCAAGCTGAAGCCTATACGGCTATCGTAGGCTTGCAGAGCAGGCGCTGTTCTTCAATGTCTAGATGTTCTGGTCAGACCCACTCAATGCTGACTCCTTATCGCTTTCAAAATACAGCACGGATGATGGCTCATTCTAAGCGCGGGATGGGTGAGCGTCGTGAGATGGATGAAAGCGCTCGAGAGCTCCATAATTCGAAATTTAGAGACTACCACCAAAGCAAAAAAGTCAAAGTTCAACCCGAGCGCCAATATTTACGGATCAGGCGACTAACTCAAGCGATCAGACAGTGCAACACAACGACACCTGTAGATGACAGTTTTCAAAAGCCATTAACTTGGTTAAACCGAGAGGCCTACTCAAATTTAAGGAAAGCGCAAGGTAAATCTTGGAACCGTCGACTGCAGTGGGTCAAAGAAGGTGCTCTGTTTGTGGGAAAAAAAACGGTTGCTGCGATCCCTTTGAGCATAACACCCAGCCCAGGCAGTATCTCTATGAAGGCCCCCAAGGCCTTAGATATCAAAGTAAATGGGAAAGAGTGTATAGACGTTACGCCAAAACAAGCTGCCCATCTACTCGACATTCTAGATCAATTTTTACCGACTCGAAAGGCGTTAGGCCTGAGGGGCAAGCCCAATAACAAAGAGCAGAGTACCGATCTTCTCTCGCTTGTAATTAAAGCGGGCACAAAACCAGAACAGATTGAGCAATTTATGCTACAAGAGACGGGGCAATTAGGCTGGTCCTTGTTCAAAAATATGGTATTGCACCCGAGGAGACAGAGTCCTCTTGCGAATCCACAGCTGTTGGATGACTCGGGGCGCTGTTTAAAGATGTCGAGATGGCGCGATCGTTATATCCAAGCAGCTTTAAAGAAAGTGGATATCACAAAATTGATGGAGGAAGTAAATAACAATAACACTTTGGCTGGTGGTGACGGTATAAAAGCGCTTAATATTGCCGTGCAACACAAGTTGAGAATGCTGCTCAGTGAAGGCGTGATCGGACCACAACTTATAAAAATACCCAAATTTTCCTCTTGTCTCAATAGCCAAGTTCATAATACGGTCGCATTAAACCGATATCAGTCAGAATTGCAATTAAAACCCAGGCCAGCGACACAGCGGATTCGCCCACGCCTGATAAAGAGTTTTTGCATGACCGATATGCCTGATGCCGCCAAACGTGCATCGAGTTCGTTGAAAAGTGGTCTTATTGATGTTCGTCCGATGTCAAAAAAAACATTCAGGCATTTTTGCATCGATACGTTTGGATATGACCGCTCGTCTCAGGTGCGAGGTGTGGCGAAAGGTGCTCAGATCTTTTTCAAAGCAGCTCATTGGCATGGGTCATTAAGAGCTAACCGACTCAGTTTTGATGAAATAGGGGTCGCGCTTCATGAGATAGTGCATGCTATGGACTGGCTGGATGATCCTAGAAGGTTTAATTCAGCAGATCCGTTAATAATATATAACAAAGAGAAGAGACCCTTTCACGCACAAAACCAATATCTGCGTGTCATCAGTGATCAAAACATATTTGTAGAGCCTCGGTTCTCACATAGCAAAGAGATTGGTGAGTTTATCAAGACACATTATAAGAGAGCCAATTATACGTCGATGAAGAAAAATGAACACCCTACAATACAAAAAGGCAAAAGCGATTGAGATCACATTGCTGAGTAAAAAATCTGTTAAGATGGTGACTGTAAATAACTGGGGCTGTAAATAATTCTGTGTGAATGCTTATCGCACTACAGCTCAGTCTTCAGTGCTTTCCAGAGCCACATCCAACAAGTTAATAATCTCTTTATGATTATTAATCTTAGCCAAACTCAGCGCTGTGTGTCCATGAACAGAAGTCAGAGTGACATCTGCTCCAGCATCAATCAATGCTCTCACCGACTCTGTGTGCCCTTTCAGTGAAGCTTTCATTAGCGCAGTGAACCCCCTTTCTTCAGACAGATTAACGTCTATTCCTGTTGCCTCAAGCAGCACCTTGATTAACTCTATCTCTCCAAACTGCGCAGCCAATATTAGAGCGGTAGTGCTATTATCTATACTTTTCAGATTGACATCTATTCCCGTTACTTTAATTAGCTTCTTTACCATCTCTGTATCTAACATTGCAACAGCCTGCATCAGAGGCGTGTATCTAGAGCTACCACCCTCTAGATTGATATTTATCTCCTTCGCCTTAAGCAACTCGCTTACCATTGCTTTATCTCTTTTCTCTATGGCCAATATCAGCGCTGTTTGTCCATTATCATTTTCCGCGTTGACCTCTGCTCCCGCATCAACCAACGCGCTTACGGCTTGTAAGTTATCGTCCTGAACAGTTGTTATCAGAAGAGTGTTACCGTGTTGAAAATCCTTCTTGTTTTTCAAACCTACTATATGATTTTCACTATTTCTATACAAAACACCATTTGCTTGACTATAATTATTTCGATTAACTTCTTGTAAAGTGCTGAGTGGTAGTTTATCGACTAAATCGCGCATGGTTCGGTTTGAATTTTTAAGCTGAGCGATCAACCTAATATCGAGATATGAGACTATTTTGAGATGAATATCTTCTTGGAGATCTAAAAAACTAATATTCTCTTCTATATATCTTGGCGTTTTTCTTGTGTTTAAGCAATAAGCGCTAATGCCCTGACCCATTGATAGTTACCTATACGTTAAAAACCTAATTTATTAGATAGCTTCGTTCTTGAAAAAACGAGCTTATATTTTATAGAAAGAAGATATAATATACATCCTAAAGACCCTCTCTGTCACTATACTTGTCTAAGGTGCACTCGCTCGGGTAATAGGGGTTGCTCTGTGTGGTTGTAAGGTAGGAGAGCAATATAGGACACCCAGAAAAAACTTCCCACAGGGGACACCGAAAATCCCATGGGGGAACCTACAGAAGGCACTCAGAAAATAAAAAGACAAAACATATTGCGACTTTTATTGCTGAGTAAAAAACCTTCAATATGAATTTAAATATGTAGGGAGATGAATTAGAGGGTGTGTCGAATAGCGGTGGTCAGTGACTGTACTCGTCCACTCTTGTTTATAATAAAGTATGAGCGTAAAAGATCGGGTTTTGGGTCGTTCGTGCTTCTATGAAAATGCTTGCAAGGCTCCTTTTACCCACTTTTTATCAGCAGCTTGTTTATGACGGTCCATTGATGCTTTGTTGCCTGAAACAACTGAAAACATGCTGCCATATTTTTTGATGGAGGTGGCCCATCGATCGGCCTGAATACCAAGGCGGTCTAACAGTGGTGGCGTATTTTCATCGATGAAGCCTTTCTTGTCATTTCTTATTACACGCCCAGTCTCTTCAACTAACTGAAGATAGTCTACAAATGAAAATGGAATGCATGGTTCTTGCTTTGATTGAGCCTCACCTTCAAAGTTTAATAGCGGTGCTTTAGGTAGGTTGGCATTTGGAAAAGGGGTTGTGCTCTTTTCCTTGTTTTTATGTTTCATTGCTGTTCGCTGTTTGTTTAAGCGTCTTTGAATTTTATTTTTGACTTGATTGGTTTTTTTAGAGCGGTTGCTTAGTGAGTTGAGGTGGTCGAAGAGTCTGCTCTGAATGGAGGTAAAGTCAGACGATTCGCTGTTTTTCGCAATATTGGCGCGAATAGGATTAAGATCGACATAGGTCATGCAGGCGAGTAGAGCGGTTTCATCTAATAGAGCTTGGCTTTTAAAGCGGCCCTCCCAAAAACGGCCTGAACAGTTATCTTCTTTGTTTGCCTGTCTGGCGATGGTCTCGTTCATACAGCGCATGAACCAGCTGATGTCGGTGAGGCGTTTTCGCCAAACGGGGAGGAGGGTGTCAAGGATTGTGCTTTCTTCATCGTCAAGCGGTATGTCATTGATCCATTCTGTGATAAAGGTAGGGCCTTTAAAAATAGAGGTCCATCGTTGAGCGACCTCTTTGTTGCTCCAGTTTTTGGCTTTTTGATCATTGATGTGGAGTACGACATGATAATGGTTTGACATGATCGCGTAAGCGCAGACATCGATAGCGAAAACAGAGGCGAGTTGTTGGAGACGTTCGACGGTCCACTGTTTTCTATGATCGTAGTTTTTACCTGTCTGAGGGTCGTTGCCGCAAAGGTAAGCTCTTCGAACACAGCGTACTATGCAGTGATAGAAGGGGGTCGATTCGACTGCGACAAGTTCTTTGCGGGCTCGGGTCATAGGGTTACTCTGTGTGTTTGTAAGGTAGGGGGATGATATAGGGAGGGTTTGGGTTAGTCAATAGTTTTTTGGGTGTCCTTTTGATTCTGGGTGTCCTTTTGATTCTTTTTCCGGATTGGCCAAGTTGTTGAAGTGCATTAACTATCTCTCAAATTATATATTCTTTTTTCTAGGTAAAACTTAATACCATAAAGAGAAATAGCATAAGATACACAAGTTAGGCCAAAGTCAACCAATTTTAAGTAATGTATCAAGGCGTAGAAAAGAACTGTTATGGCGGAAGTAATCCATAAAAATATATGTAAAAGAAAATAGGTTTCTGGGGCACTATTTTTAATTCTCTTAAAAAAGCTTTGAGAGTAGAAAAATGTAAACGAATACAAAAGTGCCAATATTAGTAGTACCGGATGAAGAAGTCCTGCCAAAGGAACTGGAAAAATAAATGCGAGTTTTACAAGACTTTGTGTGAAATCTGTCCCACTAAGCCCTGGCTTAATTTCCTTACTTTGATCTGATTTTTTATTGATCATTGTTCAGCCTCGGCAAAAATATACCCTCACTAGGAATGCCAGATACATCTTCACCAAAGAACTTTGGTATATCAAAGAACGCATTTTTTAACCAAGTCATGGCGTTCACGCCTATTACTGCGTTGATATCAGACTTGCCAAACTGGACAGTAGATCCAAGAGTTTTATTTGCCAACCCATTCAAGATGGCTCCCTCAAAGCCTCCAGCGTTTTTCTCAGGATCTATATGATACTTTGCCCCAGCAACCGTTATTCCAGTAATTATTGATGCATCGCCAATTCTTTCAAGTGTACGCAAGGTATTATCTGTTGACTTGAATAGTTCCTTCCTGCTTGTTCCAAAGGCTACTTTCTTAAATGCATACTTTCCTAAGATGGCTATAGCACCAGCGCCTGTGGCCAATCCAATTCCTGTAGCAGCATAATCAATCGTATTCAGTAAAACATTAATATTATCCTGTCGTTGCTCATTAGTATTAGCATAAGCAGCATCGCCACTCGCCTGCTGGATATCAATATACGATTCACCATACTCACTTGGGTGAATCCCGTTATAGGTTCGATCTGTTGAGTCCATCGGACGAACCACTCCATCATCTAAAACAAGGTCCTTAGGTCTCCACGTATTAAAATCAGGTGCCCAACCAAACAACGATTGACTCATTGAAGAAACATCTATACCTGAATCATGTACGAGGGCAGCAAATCCCGCATTGGCAAGCAGTTTAGTCTGAATGACAGAGCGTTCAGTGAGACCGGGCGCGCCACTCGCTAGCCCACTATTTAGTGCATTAAACTCACGCCCTAAAGTCCACTGATGAGTTTCGCCTAATAGGTAGTTCATCACCTCTGGGCTCAACTGACCATGCCCTGCCTCACCTTTACCATAGCGACCCGCCAACCATTCAACAGCAGCCAATGGGTTATCTCGATCCAGTGAGGGCACTACGTGCTCTCTATAGTAATCTCTTGCCGAATGAATCTGCTCCGCTGTGCTCTTCTTGGATGAATCAAACCATTCAGATGGTAGGTTTCCACCATTTATTGCGCGTGCGTATGCCATCTCCTCTGGAGTGACTACATCATAAGATGCGCCTTTACCTAGCAGATAATTATCCCCATACATCCAAGATGTTTGCAAAGTAGGGTTATCAGAGAATGGCTGATGCCTCCTACCCAACGCAGCCCCAGCAGCTTCTGCAAACTCAATCGCAGCCTCATTTACAACGGGCTGTATAAATGATTGCGCAGCATTCTGACCCGCTCTATGATAATCAAACTTCTCACCATAAATATTCTTACGAATATTCTCTCTTATAGCTTCAGATGACAGCACAGCCGCTCCTCTTGTTAGTGGGTTCCTTGCGCTATTGGCTGCGTCTAATATATCCACGCCAATTACTTTGTCTAAACCTTTGCTCGCTGTTGGTAAGAGACCGGCGACTGCAACATTGCGCCACTCAAATTGGGTGCTTTGATTCGCAGCGATTCTGCCCACTTCACTACTTGCGGCATGCATCATATATTGTGATGAACGTGAGTTATGAATCATTGTCGCTGCAGAACTTGCCCAATTACCACTGTTAGAAATGGCTTGCAAACCGACATTTGCGCCCATCGTGAGACCACCGGAAACACCTCCAACAAGGGCTTCTTTTCCTACTTGGCTCCAGGAGAAGTGATCTTGTTCGCCTGTGGCGATATTTAAACCTTGTCGGGTAATGCTTCCTACTGCCCCACCTATAGCAGATGCAGCAATTATACCTCCAGCGACGGCTAGGGTACTAGCGCCTGCCGCAGCCGTTCCAGTAATGGCAGCTCCCAAAGTCAGTGCACCTCCACCAGCTGCGGCGCTGGTAAAGCCCATAGCAGCAAAAGCTGCTCCAGCTGTGAATGCAGCAGCCACAGCGGCAACCACAACGATCAGGATCTGCTTAACACCACACTCAGGACTCGGCGGAGGCGGCGGTTCAGGCAACGTCGGATTCGTATCACCTAAGGCTAACCCAGCATCATAAGGCCTAAACGTATCACTGTTATTATGAATGTTTGTCACAACATTCGGTATATGAAGGCTCAAATTGGGTTCTAAGGCGGTGTCAGCTGATAACGCATTAGCGTCTGCAATCAAATACCATAGGCTACTATCACCCCAAAGTGCAGCTGCAATACCCTGTAGAGTATCGCCTTCTACCGTTCTGTACTGAGTGCCTGTTTTAGCGGGATAGTTAGCATTAATGGGTCGGAAGTTCTGATCAAAATCTGCGCTTATTGTTGGAAAAACCCGGTCGCCAATGTCGTTGTGATTGTCAGCATCGATAAGCGCCAAGCTTTGAGCATAATCGACCCGGCTCGCAATGGTATCGTCATTGCCAACATCGCCTATGACTATGCCATTCATATAGTAAAAGTCTCTATGGAACGGCTTTCCAGACTCAGTAGTGGAGACCATGCGGTCTTCTTGACGCTGCAAAACCATGCCCCGATGGTTATTAACGTAACTAAGCGTTCTGTTTGCATGACCGTCTCGAACCTGACGTACATGACCATTGCCGTTATATTGATATAGTGAATACCCACTTTTCCAGCCATGCTCCCTGTGATCATCAACACCCGTTCCTTTAATGATCACCTGGCTGAGCTTAAACTCGTCAAATCGATCGTATTGGTAGTATAGATAGTAGAGGTCGATCTCAGTGTCAACGCTGCCGTCTACGTATCTCTTCTGGTTGATGATGTCGAGTGTCTTTTGGTCAACCAAATATGAGTATTGATCCGTTTGGCTTTTTGATAGCCCGTTTCGTGTTGTATGAGATATGAGCAAGTCTGTATCATCTCTGTAGACAAGATTGAAACTATTGAGATTGATCGCACCACTCAAAGAGCTTGTAGATGTGGGTTCATAGGTCGTAGAGTCGTTTAATTGATTATAAGCTGTGTAGTTGTAGTGTTTGGCAATGATATCACCCGATGATGTGACATGGGCCTCTTGAACGAGTCTACCGGAAGCATCATGCAGTTTTAGGCCTTTTGTTTCTAGAGATGATTCACTCGTCCCGATTTCTATTCTGGCGAGCTGTCCCAGCCCATTATAGTAGTACCGTTCTACTTCCTGTTGTGGTGTTCCGTTCAGTAATTTCAAGTTACTTTTTTGCTGAGTTCTCTGGCCTGATTTGTTATAGGAGAGCTCAAACCCCGTGTGCCCGATGTTAATGGAGTGAATATTACCTGAAGCATCCAGGGTCACTTTGCCCATTGTTGTGGTGAATCGATCCATGCTGTCGTAGATGTAGCCATATAATGAGCCTGCTTTCATGGATGTATTAAAATGGAGAGACCCATTTCGATCCATGCTAGATTGTCCTTTAATGCTGTCATTGGCGCGATTGTAAATGACGGCCGACGAATCAGATTGATATCGAACCATTTGGTACTCAAGCCACTCAACAAAAAGGTTTCTATCCTGATTGTCGTCAGCTGCATCATTTGTGAATCTAACTTGAATCTCTTTTGCTGGACTGCCTTCATAGTGAAAGGTGAATTCCTGGTATGTGGTATTCGTTAAAGTACCACTCCCGATCGTAACGCCATCTGCAAGAATCTCATAGTTAGCCCCAACACCGTCATAGAGGGATGTTTTCATGTTTACTTTGACTTCTTGAGAACCCCACTGTGAGACTCGATCACTGTAATATTGAAGGGTTTCAACTTCTTCATCGCTTGGGGTGGCAGAGCCATCATGAAAGTAGCTGCCTACAAACCGCCTGTTACTGTTTGCATCATAGCCATAAAAGACGCTGTACTCCGCATCGTTGATATACTTAATTCTATTTAACTCATCATACGTTGCGTGACTTACCTGGTAGGGCACAAGCTCGTAGTTTTCTTGTGAACCTTCTTCGATATCAAGATCTTCTGAGTTGTGATGAATGATCTCCTGTATACGGTTGCCGTTTTTATCATAGGCAAAACGCGACTGCGTGTTGGTTCCAGTATCGTTTACGCTTTTTAAATGACCGTTTGCGTAGTAGTCGTACGTTATGTGTTGATCAACACGGAAATATTTATTGGCGCCAGCGCCTAGGGTTTCAGTAACATAGTCGCCAGAAGCAGCGTCTCTTACGCCTGTATTGGCTGTCTGTTTGACAAGCCATCCAGCATCATTGTATTCATAGTCAAATCGATGGCCGCCCATGTCTATGTGATACTGCTTTTTCCCAAAATAGTTTTCAGCATCTATAATCTTGTGGTGCCCATTTGGGTTTGTATTGGTGAGTGACGCTTCGATAATATGGACTGAATCTTCGTATTCGTCTGTATTGAATGGAGCCTCATTGGCAACATTGTTGTGATAGTTCCACGCCAAGCCAGCTAATTCATTGGCGGTCGTTTTTAAGAAACCACTGCCTTGGTGTGTTAGCTCATTTTTGAACTCATAATCATAGCGGGTAATTGGGCCAGAGGTGTTTTGTGGGCCTAATATACCTAGGTCGGACAGCTCTGCGTGGAGGCGGATACGACCCATACCATCATATATGTAGTGTTCAGATAGGCCTATTGCATTGGTATGAGAGATGCGTTTGCCCAGCTCATCATAACCATATTCCTCTGTTGCTAACGTGTCTAGTTTCCCAAGGCTAACATTTAGGTTTCGTCGATCAGAGGTTGTTGCGTCACTTTTAACTTGAAATTTTGTTGTTGAGGTGATGTTGCCGTTGATGTCAAATTCATTGCGAGTATGTTGATCTATCTCATCGATTACCCTTCGTGTGTTGCCGTAGACATCATAACCGTATAGTTTGACGCCACTGTCTCGGTGTATCTCCTTGGTGACCTTGCCATTGTCGCGTACGCGTATTTCATACAAAGAGCTGCCGGATGAGGAGGTGGAGTTGGCATCTTCGCTTGCCACAAGCTCCCCTAATGCGTTGTAAAAATATCGCTTCGTTGGTGAAAGTCGTATTGCCGAGCCGGACTCTTTATACACATCGGTTTCTGGTGCGCGCGTTTCTTCTAGCCAGCCGACGTTGTTGTACCTGTTAAAGGTGGTATAACCTCGGCCATCGGTTTCAGATATGATGTCTCCGAATGCGTTATATTTTTGTGATCGGTGAATAATGTTTCCTTGGAAATCGCCGTTGTCATCTGTTTCATAGATGGGTGTAGTACTGTCATCTGACAGATCATTACTTGACGAGGTGGGTGAGTCACCCGTGTTAAGTATTGAGTAGGCAATGTTTTTGATGTAGCTCCGTTGAGCTGGGTCTGTATACCAGTGGTCGTCTAGGGTGTCTTCATAGACACCCGATAAGTAGACTCGCTCTTTTTCGCCGGTGGTATTTTTTTCAACATAGTGAATTGTGTTGTGTGTAAGCGTGGGCGTGTAGTTGCTGTCGAATCGACCATCAGCATACATGATGAGTTCGTCTTTTTGGCTGCCACCTTCCTCTGGTTTGTAGAAGGCTTTCAATTTGAACGTATCGCTGCCCCAATTAATGTTGTTGGTGTCTTCCCAAATGAAATTCCTATCCTTTTCTATATATTCTAAGTTAACAGATTTCAGTAATGAGCCGTTGCGATAGTGGTATAGAACAACTTTGTTGGCATCTGGTATTTGTCCTACTGTGAGTAGGTCGGGAATGTTGATTGTAGTGGTAAAGTATTTGTTGTTTTTGTAATGACGGTATAGGTTGACGTCCCCCGATGCTCGAGTGTGTCCGCCAGCAGTTGTTATGCTGATTCGAACATCTGTAACCTCGTGATCAGAGTTTAACTTGGAATCCATTGCATAAATGCTGCCGCTGTAAAGGTAGCTCTCGGCTTCTAGACCGTTAGATGAATTAAAACTTATCGGTTCTCTTTCATACGTTTCGTCTTGAATGATGTAGGGGTTTTTAATTCGTCTTCCCGATTTGGTAATCGTAACGTTGTTAACGTTTTTTCTCAGGTGACTATTATAGCTGGTGGTTTGAGTTGAGCGCATCTTTAGAAAAAGTTCTTGGTTTGAACCTGGGGTGGCGGCCAGTGAATTCATGGTCTTTATTCTGTGGGTTGTTTTGCCGTCATGTGTACCTCTTCTATGCCCGATAATTAATTTATCAGAAGGGAGGTAGCTGATTGTCCCATAGTTATTATTGTCGGCTAACTCTTTTAGTGAGACAGTATTGGCTTTGTCTATGTCGAGTTCATGTTTTAAGTAGTTACCAAAGAATCGTTCTCTGACGTTGTTGTGGGCTTGGCCCACCAGCTGTGATTGCCTATGTGCTTTCTTCGCACTATCCGTTCTCTCATCAACGCTCGTTGTAGAGTTGCCGTTAGCATCGACGGTTGTAGTATAACTCTTTTTTAGTGCTTCCTCGTGAATCGTGTGATCTGTATCCTGTTTAGTATAGCGTTCAAGTATCGAGCCGTTTATATCTAAGACCTCTGTGGTTGTTATCTTTTTTTCTATATCCCAGGTTATCTCTAATGAGTCGATGCCAATCGGATTCAGTACATCTTTTTTTGTATAATTGACTACAGTCTCTCCGCTTGAACGCTCTTGAGCAGAGACATGTATGTCATATTGACTGCTTGTTAGTGTGAGGTGAATGCCGGATGATAGACCGCGCGTGTTGTTCGTTATTTCCTGTTCTATTCGATCAAGGTCGTGTGAGTAGAACTCTATTGTCCAATTTAAGTGGCTGGATTGACTCACCGTAAAAGTAGCATGATCTTCTAAGATATCTAACGAAGCGCTGAAGAGATTCGTGGTTATATCGCTTATCACATCCTCTTTAGGTGCTGCGCTAGGGGTGAGCAGTGTTTTGTTGGGCGCTGCGGTATTCAGCCCTAATGTGTTGGCTATGCCGATAGCGTTACTGTCGCTAAAGTCATAGACGTCTCTATTTAGGCGTTGAGTGAACAGTGTGGATGTGGTTTTTCCTGCTATATTGGTCCATTGACCTACTTGGGATAGTTTAATATCTCCCCACTCTAATGCACTTTCTGTTGTAGACTCCGTGGTCCCGTCGGTTGAACTGGCGTGTGTGAGTGTAATATCACCGACCAGGTTGTCAAACACCATAGGCGGTTCATATACATCTACAATTTGCCCATTACCATTGAAACGGCTTAATTTCATCTGTACATCTTGCAGTGGCACTGAATGAATTTGACCAGTGCTTGAAATAGAGCCAAGTGTACTTGTTACTGTTCCTTCAGGTGTTCTAAGATCGAACGATTCTACCGCACTGATTTCATTTGTGGCATTCCCAG
Source organism: Gammaproteobacteria bacterium (assembly GCA_038124075.1). Lineage (GTDB taxonomy): Bacteria > Pseudomonadota > Gammaproteobacteria > Pseudomonadales > JAYPBG01 > JAYPBG01. The sequence continues at coordinate 16,874 of JAYPBG010000004.1, read as the reverse complement.
CTCTGTCATAGAGGTAGACCCTCCATGTTCCATTTCCTGCATTTGTTTTGAAAACACTGCCGTGTTTGTTGTAAAAGAACTGTTCTTGGGCTTGAAAACCTGTTGGCTGGGTACCAGCATATGTCCCTTTTGAAGTGATATCTCCGTAGTCGTTGTAGCTGGTCATATACGTTAAAGTATCACTGATGAGAGCGCCGCGGGCTCTTTCACTTGTATCACCTTGATAAATGTTGTGGTCTGTACGAGAGGTTTCTCTTCCAAGCTCATCGTAATGAAATGTGGTTTTGAAATGTTGAGTTGAGTCGTCGTGGTTGGTGATTGACCACTGCTTTCGGGTAACGTTTCCAAACCCGTTGTGATTAAAATAGGTAGTAGAAAACTCATTCGAAGCGCTGAACTTTTTTTCTTGCTCTACAAATCCAGAAGAGTTTCTCAACAATGTTGTGGACTGGGTGAGGGATTGATCGTAATTTAGATCTTCTTCAGTCGAGGCGAGTACACCTCTTGAGTCGGTCCTAACGACTTCTCCGTTTTGGTCGTATGAGAATATCGTTTTGAGGCGAACTGAGTTGCCTCTGTAGTCGATCATAGAGGGTGCGATTTGGCTGATTGTTTGATTCAAGTTGTTATAGTTAAAATCTGTCTCATCACCCTCTGCATTGATCTCTTTAGTCATGTTACCGCGTTCATCATACTGATAGATGGTTTTTAATTGACTGTTAGAGATGTTGAGGCTGCTTGATGTTGAAAGAGCGGCATCTGTGGTGCTTGTATTGGCACTTGTTACTTTTTCTATTAAGCGATCTAAGCTGTCGTAGGTTAGGATCGTTGTCCGATTGTCAGAGTTGTTGATGACATAGGGTGATTGAGTCACTGATGTGGACAGTGCGTTGTCGTCACTCTTTACCCAGTTGATGAGCGTGGTGAAGTCGCTGTTTTCATTCCAAGGCTGTTCATCATCCCTTAGTGCAATAGCATATTTTGTTTCTCTTGTGAGTTGACCTGAATGGCTGTATTCGAATTCAGTTACAAAGCCTTCGGCATCAACTTTTCCAATCTGTTCACCTCGTTCGTTATAAAAATAGTAGGTGTTATTGTGGTTGGCATCTCGTACCTTAATAAGGTTTCCTGCTTTGTCATACTCTCTTACTGTTTTTGGTGATCCTTCAAAATACCCATAAAAATCTCCGTAAGTGCTGCCGAGATCCAACACCGCATCTAAATCAAAGTGGTGCTCTGTGCGCTGAGAGGACTCTGTTAGGTTCCCGGAAAGGGTGAAGAGCTGGGTCGTCTGTCGATAGTCGTCACTACCAGAGGTTAATTGAGATTTAATGCTCTCCCAATCTGTATTCGAAAGATCGGAATGACCATACTGCCTAAGAATGAATGAGTTTCCTGATGGGTCATAAGCGGTCACGTTCAACGACCCATTGGGTGCCACCTGCCATATTTTTTGGTCGAACAGATCATAACCCTCTTGGGTTCTCCTGCTCTGCATGATGTTGTTTGTATCATGGCTGGCAATAATTCGATCTTCTGAAGCGGTGTTTCTTCCTAGGCTGTCGTATTCGTATACTGTTTCACTGTACGCATCCGTTGTGGCGTCAGTAGTTGGGTTATAGGTTTCGATGTGCGAGGTTTGTATTCTCTTGGTTATCTGGTTTTTTTTGTTGTATGTGAAAACGGTTTTGTATTGTAGATCAGTGCTGCTAAAGTTACTGCCTTCTGTTGTTGATATAAGGTTGCCTGCGGCGTCGTAAGCTTGAGTTGTTTCTAATCGGGTTCTTACAGAAACGTATGAGTCAGAGCTGTTCCGCACTGATACGTATGACTCAGGTTTTAGCTCAGATATGAGTTTATTTTGCGCGTCATAGCGGTATTCGTATGAGCGTGCCGCTTCATTGTGAGCCGCTGTATCAGACATGTATTGATTTATTTGGTTTCCATTTCTGTCATAGGCATAGGTTTCATAGATGGTCTGCTCGAGCCCGTCTCGTTGAATATGCTCTTTTTGAATCTGTTTAAGTTGGTTCACATTGTCGTAGACATACCGGGTCTCGGTATTGACTTGATAGTGCTCCGTATTGACAAGGTTGCTGGATGCCTGTTCGAGCAGTGTTGCTATTTCACTCAGTGAGTGGGATTCAGTGATGCTCTGAATAGCCTGGTGATAATTCGTCTCTTTTTCTACCAGATTTGAGTGACTGTAGGCTCTTTCTGTGACGTACCCGGCACCATCTTTTGTGAACCTTAAGCGGTTTAGAGCATCATAGAAAAGTACCGTCTTGTTGCCTAGTGCGTCTTCTGTTGAAATAACATTGTTGAAGGCGTCGTATGATGTTGCTTGTTTTGACTCGCCATCAAAGTATGAGCTTCTAGTTAAGCGGTTCAGTCCATCGTAGGTGTTATTTTTGGAGTAAAGCTGAATGATGGCATCATATTGAACAGCTGTAAGATCGTTTTTGTCTGTTGGCAAGCTTCGTAAAGCACGATCCATAAGTGAATTGAGCGTATAAAGAGGGTTGTAGTCACCCTTCCTAGCTTTTTCGGCTATTCTTGCACGTTCGTTTTGAGCCCACTGTTTGTTGGACGTGACCAGTTCATGTGCGTTAGGGGTCAACTCGGTGATGATATTTCCAAATGCATCATACTCAAATTTAGATACCCTTAATGAGTGAAAGAGAGCCTCAATCTCTTTTTCGCTTGCATGCGTTGTGTCCATGCTGATCGATTCGCCGATTGTGAGCGACTCATTCTGTTCAAACCGTATACCTGCCAGCTCAATATAGCCTATCGTTAAATCTGTACCTGTTGTATCAATACGTTGTATCGTTAATGAAGAGGGGATTCGATCATCCAGATCTAACTCAATTAAATTGGAGCCTTTCCTAGTGAGGGGCAGCTGGTCGAAGATGACCTCTCCATCCGCAGTAATGCGCAATAAGGGCTCTTCTGAAAAGCTTTCGGGCGTCTGTATTGAAAGGGTGAGTGTGTGTGTAACTGGGTCCTGCTCAATAGAGTCCAGGTAGTCGCTGTAGCTGGGGTTTTCCAGTGCTGTTAGGTTTTCCGCGAAACCTGTTGGAATCTCCTTTAAACCTTCATATTTATGGGTCACCCTACCCAACTCATCAAACTCAAAGTGCGTCACCCTTAACACAGTCTCTATATAACTATTATTCGCACTTGAGCCGCTCGCCTCTATTTCAACAATATCGACTAAGTTTCCGATGCTGTCATACTGATTCTCAACGATGCTATGCTTTCCGTTCACCTCAGGCGAAATAACCCTATGAGTCCTACCCAGTGTATCAAACTCATACTCAGTAACACGATCGCCGGATTCACCGCCGGTTGTTGTCACTAAGTTGGCAATGATATTCCCTGAGTTGTCTATATAACTGTCGGCCCTCCTATTATAGATCGACATCTCGGCCATATAGAGGGTCTCTTTGGTACGGTTCCCTTGAAGGTCATACTCATAGTGGGTCAAATAACCCTTACGATCAGCAGCAGCGGTATCGCCGTCAACAGAGTGCTTCGGGCGCAACTCACCTGTAAGCTGATTTAAATCGTTATAGGCATAGGTGGTGATGTTTCCGCGGCGATCCGTTTTAGCCGTTAGGTTTCCACGCGCATCGTATTGGTAAGATTCAGTTAGATCGGTGTAGGCGCCATGCTCAAACAGCTTGAGTGTCTCTGCTGTTAGGCGGCCAAGGTCGTCGTACTGATAGGTGGTCAGCTGGTCTTGAGCGCTGTTCGCTGTAAGGCCGCCGCTTGTAGCGGGACGCTCAATGTCGCTCTGGGTGGCTGGGCCTGCATAGGTATGGCTGAATCGGGTGCTTCTCTCCAGGTTACCGACATGATCATAGTCACTCTTAGTCACGTAGTTCATCGCATCAATATGATAGATGACCAAACCGCGGCTGTTATAAATGTAGTGATCGGTCTGATCCTGCTCTGCATCGGTTGTCACAGCAGCATCGACCATCTCATATGATAGTGCATCTAAAGATGAAAGCGAGGTTTGAGTGGCGAAGCGTGTGCGTTCGATGAGGCGTCCGGCATCATCATAGTGATGCTGAGTGACGTAACGCAGAGCATCCACTTCAAAGCGGAGTTGTCCTGCGGCGTTATAGACATACTGGGTAACGCGCTCTTCATCACGGCCTACCGCCTCGATCATACGGGTAATATTACCTGCGGCATCCGTCTCGTACTGGGTGATAATGCCTAAAGCATTTTTATGCTCAACGGTGTCACCTAAACCGTTGACCTTGGTAACCGAGCTGTTTTGGTTGATATCCCTTCGAGTGATGGTCTGATCTTTGTCGTTATAGCTGAACTCTACATCTGGGGTACCGGGGCGTGTTACCGTTGTATCAAACTGGTAGCGTGCTTTGATGCGGCCAAAGGCGTCATGCTCGATCGATTCAGTGCCACTCTTGTTTTCGCTGAAATAGGTTTTGGTGTCGACGCGGCTTTCCCAGCGATCATATATTTTCTCTGTCAGTAGAGCATGATTATGATTTGTGACCTTGCTAAGACGCCCAAAGGCGTCGTAGTGAGTGGTCGTTGTTAAATCATCACCCTGGTGTAGGGTTGTCGTGACGCTGTTGACGGTCTCTGTAACCGTGGCATCTTTAATGCTTTGGGTTAACAAGCCTCTTCGGTCGTAACGGTAGGCGGTAAAGCTTTCAGCGCTGCTTAACGCGGCCTCTACGCCTTTGGCGATCTGGCTAAGCTCACCAAACGCATTGTACTCCTGTCGTGTTTCGACGCTGTTGCCATCCGCAGTTGAGATCAAACGACCCTGATGATCATACCTGTTTTCGATTACCGTAATGAAGGATGCGTTGCTGCCTAAAGCATTTGAGACAGGGTCAGTGGAGCCCAGCAGTCCACCGGTAAAACTGGAGGTGTCACTGATTCGGTTTTCGTATTGCAGTACTTTCTCAACTTCACCAAAGTGGTTGTACTGCGTCTCAGTGACTTCGCCTGCGCCGTTCACCACATATTTCAACCGTCCAACGCCGTCATAGTAGTGATATTCATGAGTAGAGAGAGTATGGTTGGTGGTTTTCTTTAAACGTCCAGCAGCGTCGTACTGATAGTCGATGCTCTCTCCGAGAGGGGAGGTGGTCTGGGTAAGCGCTCCTTTATAGTTGTATGAAGAGATGCTCTCTCTGTCATTGTGACGGCTCTGGGGGATCCACTCTTCGGCATAATGTTTGAAGTCTAGAATCACCCGCTCAGTCGAAGCACCGTCTACCAGTGAGAGCACCAGCTGATCGTTGTGCCAACGCTGCTCAACCTGATCAAACCCGGATGCACTCTCTGCCTGAGCGATGGCGGTGACGGCACTCCATTGGCGGCTCTCTTGACTGTAGCGCTGCCCATAAAGCTGCTCTGAGGAGACCCATGTAATCACAAGGTCACCGTTTGAGAGGGTTTGGTAATTGAGACCACTGATCTGCTCAGGCAGTGCAGGGTGTATCTGTATCTCGTCTGTTAGGGCTGCCCCTGAGCTGTTGTAGCTTCGCTGCATCAGCGTATTATCGTTGATATGCTCTTGCCATACCGCAAACAGGTCACCATAGATAACTTGCCGAAGCTCCGTTTTAGTGTTGGCGGACCACTGGATATGGTAGTCTCCGCCCTCTAATTCAAATATTCTGGGCGCACTGTCCCCGTTGGCGGTATGACTGCTGACCGTTTGAACATCCGAAAGGGCTGCGCCGGTATTGCTTACGGTTCGGCTGTAGATAATCTGATCACTGTCATGGCTCTGCCTGGCTTGCCAAGCAACGACCATGTTGCCGTTATCCAGGCCCTCAACGGTTATCGCCTCTACTGCATGGGCGGTCGAGGTGGATATCTGAAATTCAGTGCCGATCACGTTGTTTTCGAGATCGATGCGTTGCGCTCGAATATGGCCGTTGCTTTGATTCCAAACAATCACTAAGTGGCCGTCACTGAGTTGGCCGATGCTGAGGTTCTCTGCGCCATCGATCGCTTCGTGGTTGAGCGTTGAGTAAGGTGTGCTGGGAGTGCCGTCACTGTAGAGCGCTAAGGTAAAGGTGCCCTCTTCGAGCCAGACGGCTGCGCTGCCGCCATCGATTAAGTTAACACTGTCTTGCTTGGTGATACGCCCTTCATTTGAGATATTCTCAACCGACTGCGTAGCCCCCAGTGCCCCATAGTGGTCTAGCGCTGTCGCATAGGTAATCTGGTTCGAAACCTGGCCAGCATCTGTATAGTGATACTCAGTCACTTGACCCAACGGCGTGATCTCAGTGACTAACTGGTTCAGCTCATTGTAGTAATAACGTGTTGTCTGGTCAGCGGCTGTGGCATTGGGTCGATCATTCTCAAGATCGAACGGGCCCACCGTCTGTGGGATCAAGGTCGCATAGGTCGTCTGCTGAGTCATGTGCCCATTTGCATCATAGCGATACTCCGTCAGCGCGCCCTCAGGGTTCAGCTCAGCGGTTAACTGCCCTAGATCGTTGTATGCATAGAACGTCGGGCGGTTCAGTGCGGCTTGATCGGTTGTTTGTGACGGCTTAAGCTGTGCAACAAGCGCGTGTCCGCTCTGCGTTAACAGCTTATTGGATAGGTCGGCTACAGCCTTCGCTTTGTCACTGTATTGAATAACGGTTGTCTGCTGTCCTGTACCGCTGTATTGGTACTCCGTCAGATAGCCTTCACCGTCGACGCTGGCGAGCATCTTGCCCGAGGCATCATAAATAGAGTAGGTGTGTCGATCATGGGCGCTCTCTTTAACGATCGAATGTACGAGCGTATCGAAAGCCGCTTGATCAAACGTGCGGTTCGCATCATAGTCTGAGCGGATCTCAGCAATATTGCTGTAGGCAATCGTTTCGACAAGGTTGCCCGCACCGTCATAGCGGTACTCAACCAGCGCGCCATGGCCATCTTGAGTGCCTGCGATGCGCCCGGCATCATCATAGTAGGTCGCTGTATATCGATCATCGGCGTGTTGGCTGGGCTGCACGGTGGCGTAAAACAGAGAGGCTAGATCGGTGATGGTGCTGATCGTTGTTTTAAAATCGGTCGGTAAGGCTTTCTGGTTGGCGTACTGAACCGTCTCTACGACGCGGCCTGCAGCATCGTATCGAAACTCGGTCACCTCTCCATGGCCATTCACGGTTGCTAATACGCGATTAAGATCATCGTAGAGTGTGTATTGGCTGATGCCGGATGGGTCGGTGACGACCACTTGGCGCCCCAACGTGTCATAGAGGTAGTGTGTTGTGCCGTCGCTGCTCTGGGTGCTGGTCTCAACCTGTTGGCGGCTGGTAACAACACCGGCGCTGTTGGTGACCGTCACTGTGTGTAGATCGCCCAGATGTGCAGTGATGACCCGTTGGTTGGCGTCGTCGTAGGTCACGTTGCTTGCTGTCTGAGCTTTAGCGTTGACGGTGGTGAGTAGACGGCCCATGCCGTCATAGGTGTAGGTGGTTTCGTTGCCTTTGGCATCGATGCTCTTAAGCAGCTGCCCGTGCAGATCATAGGTGAAGTGCTGTGTCAGGCCGCTCTCTCGGATGGGCGAGCCGTCATCATTCAGTTCGGTAAAGTGAGTGGTTTGACGCAGTTGACCGCGAAAATCGTAGCGGTGTTCACTGCGTTGAGTGAGGGCGTCACGGTGATCGTGGCTCCAGCTGAGCAGGTCAGCGAGTGTCATATGCGTACCGGTATAGTGCGCGGTATACCCCCAACTCTGCGTCATCTGGCCCAGCTCATTGTAGCGGGACTCGTTGACTTGGCCTGTGTGACTCACAGTAAAGCGCAGGCCATTTTGATCATAGATAAAGTGCTGGCTGCTGCCATTGTTTGGGGTTGCGCTGCCGTTGATGCCGTCGCTGTCACGGTCTTTATAGTGGGTCTGCTCGATTAAGCGGTTTTGATCGTCGTATTGAAAAGTAACGGTTTCGCCCAGCTCATTTTGCTCTTCGATCATGTTGCCGTCTGCGTCGTACCTTCGGCTTATCGTACTGCCTGCAGCATCGGTGACCGCAATCACATTGTCATCGCTGTCGTAGGTGTAAGAGGTGGTTGATGTTAAGCCGTTGATATCGGCTGGGGTGGTGATCTCAGTGATGCGGTGTTGGCTGTCATATTGGACAAGGGTTCTAGGTCCGCTGTCGGTGTTGCTGTTGATGACATGGATGATTTCAGTCTGTTGCGTGCCATAGACATAGCGGGTGACCCGTTGATCGGATCCTGTGCCCACGATTTGGCGTTCTAGACGCTGAAGGCTGTCATAGCGGTAGGCGACGGTGCTGCCGTCACTCTGTGTGATGGAGGCGATGCGCTCACTGTTGCCGTCGTAGGTGTAGGTGGTCGAGTAGACCTGGTTGTCACTTTGATTCTCAGGCGTTAAATCAATGTGCACTTTATGCAGGCGGTTGTGTGCATCATATTCATATTTAACCTGAGTGGCTTCTATCGTGTTGCCTTGACCGTCTTGGGTGGCTGTGTTGACAGCGCTGACACGTCCATTGCTGTATACCAGTGTGGTGACTTGATTGGAGGCATCGGTGATGGTGGAGACTTTACCATCCACATAGGTGAGGGTGGTGATCCCGTCATGGTCCAGATCGCTAATTTGCACAAGAAGGCCGTTGGCATCGTAGTGCTCTTGATAGCGGCTGCTGCCTTCGGTATAGACCCAGGGCAGTGCATCATTGGATCGGTACTCTAAGGTGTCGTGGGCACCGCTGCCATCGGTGGTGTGGTAGAGACCGTCTGAGCTGTCGTACGTGAAGGTGGTTTGTGTGCCGTCTGCCGAGATGCGCGAGATCTGGTGGTGGGTGCTGTTGGGTGTGCCACTGCCGAGAACAAGGCGTTGTTCAAAGTTGAACTGAAACGCGGTGCGGCCATTCAGTTCGGCACGGCTGTTGTAGGTAGAGACCAGTGATCGATGTTGGCCTTGGGCGGCGATGACCTCATCGTGTCGAGTAAGTACAAGGTTACCGGTGGCGACATTAACATGGCTGGTCGAGGGGTTCTGACCAACGCGTGATTGACTGTTGCTGTCAAGATTAAGTGTGCTGCCGAGTAGTCCTAAGCCTTCTGAGCTGATGATCTGGGTCATAAAATTGTATCCTGCGTCCTTTAGAGAGGCCCCTCGCTATGGGCCTAGGAAAATAAAATCGTATGAGTGCTTTATTACCGTATGACTAAGTTACCGTATGACTGGCGGTGCTTATTAACGGTGGAAAAGGAAGAGCGATCGGTTTGCATCGCCAGTACCGCCAACAGAGATCATTTTCCACCCCTCAGCAAAGATCTCTTTTAAGGTGTAATACGTTTTATGCTCGGTTTCTGTTTGGCATTTCAGCTCTTCGGTTTGACGAATAACGAGGTAAGAGGATTCGCACACCATCTGCTCGGTCGCGGCCAAGGTCTCTGCAACGCTGGCTTCCAGCTCTGTGATGCGCTGATTCTGTCGGTTGCTCTCGTCCATCAATGTGGTGAAATTGGCGTTGACTTCGGCGGCTTTGGCCGTTGTGCCTGATTCGAATGCGTGGGGGAGGGATATGGCTTCGGCGTTGCCGTGGCTTGTCATGCCTAAAAGGGTCGCGGCAATAAGAAGGCTTTTTAAAGAGGCAGTTGATTTCATAGTGGACTCCAAAACTTTATTTGTATGTATGTGTGTATGTGTGTATGTGTATCTATCTCTGTTTCTATACTGTCAGGTACAGTGAGGGGAAATTAAAACGGGCGACAGCGCTATTCCCAATCAGCGCTGTCCCAGTGATTATTATCTGAATCCCAAGTCAGGTGGTTAGGGTTGTTTTTTGAAGTGGCTTGGCTGTTGCTCGCATCGCTCTGATCGGCACCAGCGTTTCCATCGCTGCCACCACCACTGCAGGCGGTGAGGGTGATAAGCAGTGACAGCAGCACGGCTTTTTGACGGATGTTTAAGAAAAAAGGCGATTGTGATCTCAGTACTTGTTTCATCGTATTGTGTAACCCTGTTCTCTTATCTCTTATCTCTTATCTCTTATGTTTAAGCTCTTCAGAGACCCTACTTTTGGATCCGTGTGTGCGTGACGATGGGGCGGCTTGGTTGGGTGTTGCTGCAGCCACGAATATGAAGGTCGATAAAGCTGCCAGAGGCTTGGGCGGAGACCAGTTGGAAATAGATCTCATTAAACATGGTGCTCGATGGCGAGAGAATGGCGTATGTTTGGTCTGGGCAGCTCCAGGCAAACGAGGAGAAGCCGTCATGTTTGATGAAGACCGAGTTGGATGAGCTGTCTACCAGCAGTTCTGTGATATTGCCTGATTCGCTGTATTTATTGTCAACCGGTTGGAAGCCGCTGTCACTCATGTAGATGACCATGCTGGGGCCGCCTGGCTCAGTGACGATGAGGTCGAGTTTTCCATCGTTATTGAGATCCGATGTGCTTAATGAAACATGCTCTTTCGTAAGATCAAGCCCAAATTGAGCCGCACCCAGTTTCTGATCTATGGCGATGCTGCTCAGGTCACCACCGTAAATGAGAAGCGCGTCGCCCGTGGCGTTGGGTTGCAGCAAAGCATCTTGGTGACCATCACCATCAAAATCGGCATAGAGCGGCGTGTAATTTTGGCTCCAGCTGCTGGTGACAACGGTGCGGTCCACATTAAACTGGCCATCCCCATCGACGGTGGTTGGGGTGACAAGGTAACTTTCGGTACTGATGTCGATGGGGATGGCCACATCGCCATGGATGATCAAAATGCGGGGGGCAGGTTTAATCACTAAATCGGTTGTGCCATTGTTGTCGTAATCACCTGAATAGAACTGATAATCCTCTCTTTCCCAGTCGATCGCGACGCTGGGTGTGCTGATGAGTGCGGTGATGAGACCCATTACGGATAGGGTGTGCGTATTTATTTGTCGAAGCAATTTCACGAATACAGTCCTCGTAGGCAGCGTAGAGGGTCACGGCCTGCCTGTTACAAGATGGATCAAATGCATGTAAATAAAATGTTAAAAAGAGTATTGAATATGGGTATTCAGCATGAATGAGTCATATTCATGCTGTGTCACTGCTGAACTTTTACTTTTTTAATTTCTGGGTAACCGCTCAAGCAACCTTCAACATAGAGATCGACTTCGGTATCATTTAAGAAGCTGCTGGTGATCAGTGACTGCATTGGTTGATAGAAGGCGTTGCTCTGCGAAAGAATGAAATAGTCATTATTGTTGCAACCGCCCCAATCTGAGTTGGTGGAGCGCTCATGGCCGACTAGGATACCGGCATGACGAGGGTTTGGTTGAACCTCTGATAGCTGTCCAAAGGTGCTCCACCCTGCGTGTGCTGTTGTGGCAATTGTGGTGGTAACTAAAAGGGTTGCGCTGGATAAACTGGTTAAAAACGTGAGGGCTCGTGAGGCTGTACGCTTAAGTGTTGATATAGGGTTCATACTTGATATGAGGTGTGTATACGTTGTTGTGGTGTGTAACGTGTTAATATCATTTTCACCGGCTTCAATTCGCACTGCGCATCCCTCCAATTGTTGGCCGTCATCTTAGCGTGTCTTAGCGTAGGATTGATTAAGGGGGTCGATTCTATGCGGCCACTACGCCATGGTCAATGGCCATCTAAAAAAAACTCCCAATTAATGCGTGTGATATCAGTGCCCAGCCTTCAATAAGCACAAAGACTAAAATTTTAATCGGAAGGGAAATGGTTAATGGGGGCACCATAATCATACCCATCGACATTAATATGGCTGCAACGATGAGATCGATGACCAGAAAAGGGAGAAAAATGACAAACCCAATCTGGAATGCGGTTTGTAACTCACTCAACATAAACGCGGGAATCAGATGGGTGGTTTTGATGTCGTCCGGACTGTTGGGTTGAGGCTGTTTGGCGACCTCAAGAATTAACGCCAGATCTTTTTCACGCGTGTGCTTCAGCATAAAGGCTCTGAGCGGTACAAGGGCACGCTCACCGGCTTCTAACGTGGTGATCTCACCCTGTTTAAGAGGGTTAAGAGCAATGGTGCCCATCTCATCGAGCACGGGTGACATAGAGAAGAGGGTTAAAAAAAGCGCTAAACTGATCAGCACCACGTTGGGCGGAGTCTGCTGCATACCGAAGGCGTGGCGCAGCATCGATAGAACGATAATAATGCGTGTAAATGAAGAGAGTACAATCAGCATCGCCGGTGCAAGACTGAGGGCCGTTAAGATCAGAAGGATCTGAATGGAATTGGCCAACTGTGTAGGCTCTTTATTAAAGTCGGTAAAATCGATATTAATTCCGCTTGAAGGATCCACTAGCGGCCGCCCCCTATCGTGTTATATAGGGTTTCGATCATCTCATTGGTGACAGAGAGTACTTGCGAGGTGGCTTGATAGCCGCGCTGTACAACGATGATGTCGGAAAACTCTTTAGAGAGCTCAACGTTGGAAAGCTCAATCGCGTTAGGTTCGATTCGGCCAAGCCCCTGTTCTTGCGCGTAGCCCAATTGAAATTCAGTGGCGTCGCTCGCTTGGAACAGCGTGTCACTGGAAGCCACCAATGTATTTAAATTGAGAATGGAGGCCAGTGCAATCTTGGGTCCGTCGATGGTTTCGCCATTGGAGTAGTTCAGCGTTAAGAGACCTTCATCATCGAACTGGTACGAAGCCAAGGTACCCATGGCACGACCGTCACTTGATGTTATGGATAGGGT
>JAYPBG010000004.1:2434-4162 GCA_038124075.1 Gammaproteobacteria bacterium | reverse complement strand
GAAGAGGAGAATCCGGTGACTTGAGAGAAGTCGCCCGCGCTGCCAAAATTAAGGGCCAAATCCGTTATAGCGTCGCCGGTTTTTTGCACCAACGCCAATTTCGGGCCCAGCAGCGTCTCTCCGTTATCGTAGTGTGCCGTGAGGTAGCCTTCCTCATTGATATGCAGTGCGGCGATCGGACTGGGTGGACTGCTTTCACCGGCGTCCAATGTGATCCGTTTTGGTGCTTCAACGTTCTGTGTGAACTCTGTGAAGTTCAGTGATAGGCCATTAATCCCAACAGTGCTTAGCGTGAGATCACCCGCGTCATTGAAGCGAAGGGTTTGCGCGTCACCGACTGTTTCACCTTCTTCATCCAACAGGGTTAATGACCACTGCGTATCGATGCCGTCAAAGTTTGTGATCTGTTGAAATGAGAGTGTCATGCGCTCGGTTTCACCGGCTTCATTTAGGATGTCAACCTGTTCGGTGAGCGTGCCGGTTGGGTTGTTGTCACCGTCGTTGGCAGGCACAAGGTTACCTGATAGTGTGATCAATTCTGTAGGGGTGGCTGGGTAGTGAGATAGTGTGCTGAGATCAAGGTCGATAAAGCGGCCGTTTTCGTCAATACCGGCAATACGGGCATTATCGGCTTCGTTGATAAGGTAGCCCTCTTCATCAATGGTGATCGTCATAGACGCGTGAAGGTCTATTTCATTCTCATTACGTGTAATAAAGTAGGGTGGTGAGTTCTCTTGGGCATTGGCTTCGGGGATGGAGAGCTCACCACTCTCATCATTTACCAAGGTTTGACTGTTATTCTCGTGGTAAAAGGTCAGTAGAGCGCCTGACTGAGAGAGGTTATTGAAGGTCTCTGAAGAGAGATCAGAGTCGGCCAGCGCATGGGGTTGAAAGCTAAAGAGAAGGGGGCCATCGAGAATCGGTGAGCCATCACCCCGAAATGAGAGGGGCTGTTCTCGTGTCAGAAGATCGCCCTCTTCATGAGTGATGCCGACTCGCCAATGATTGCCGACCTCCTTAGTAAAGAGAATCTCAATGTTCTGTTCTCGGCCTGCGGAATCAATCACCGTGGCGGTGAGCGCTGTATCGCTCTCATTATCGGGGAAGGTGCCACCGGTGGCGGTGTTGGAGTTGAGGTTTCCGCTGAAGCGAATTTCCGTGGTCGGTTCGGGTAAGCTGATATTAAGCTCATTGATATTGATCGCCTCCAGCTCACCCTCTTCATTAAGGGCGTTGACCTGGAGCCCGCTGCTGGGGTCAATTAAGAAGCCATCGTCATCAAATTGAAACTGACCTGCACGCGTAAAAAAGAGCTCACTGATGGCGGCGCCTTTACGCTCGGCACTCTGATGTGTATCGGATCGATTGTTTAAGACAAAAAAACCATTGCCGTTGATGGCCAGATCGGTGGCATTGCCTGTCTCTGTTGTATCCCCTTGAATGAATCGATAAGAGGCGCCAGTCACCTCAACACCTTGATGCTGATCGTTCGGGGATTTGCCAGAAGGGTTCTGATCAGCCAGTTCACGAAATTGGAGCTCTTTACCTTTGTAACCCGGCGTATTTAAGTTGGCGACGTTGGTACTGAGGTTGTCCAGACCTTGCGTGTAAGCGTTAAGTCCGGTGGTACTTTTAAAAAGCGTTCCAATTAAACTGCTCATCTCTCTTCCTGCTGTGTTAATCGATCAAATAAAAAATAAAAGAACAACTCTGCTGTCGACAGACCAT
>JAYPBG010000004.1:0-2424 GCA_038124075.1 Gammaproteobacteria bacterium | reverse complement strand
CTGTGACCACTTCAACGGATTTTCCAATAAGGCCAAGAGATTGATTGACCGACTGCACCTCAAGAAGCTGCTCAACATGACTGTTGGATTCATTAGAGATCTGAAGTGCAGAAAACTGAGCTAATTGAGCGATAAATTCACGGTTATCAACCGGTTCAAGCGGGTCTTGAAAGTTAAGTTGAGCTAGGAAGATCTCCAAAAAATCTTCTATACCCACCATGTTTTGTTGCAGGTCCACCTCTGGGCTGGCAACGTGACCTATTGAATCTACTGGCATGAGAGTGCCTCCTTATCTTCTTTACGATGTTATCTTTCTACCATTAATAAAAAGCGCTTCGAGCGTGATGCCCTGTTGGTCTAATTCGTGTTTAATCACCGAAATGGAGGCCGAAATTTCATCACCATAACGTGCTTTAAAGTCTCGAATCCACACCTTAGCGCGCGGCTGAGCAGCGTTGTTGTTAGTGGTACTGTTGAAGGTGATTTGAATATTAAACGGCTCAAACGCTGCGCCTCTATTGCTGGCTTTATTCCAATGTGCTTGAAGGGCTTCCAGAAGAGCCCCTTGCGTTGAACCGTTAGGTGTGGGTGAATAAGAGACGGAGCGGGAGGCTGACTGAGTGTGTCGTGACGGCGTATAACTGGCCTGTGTCATCTCTACAGTATTGGAGAGTGCTTTTAATTCTCCTGTGGTTCTACCGGCTCGGTTAAGTGATGAGGCATAGAGCGCAGCGGCATCGTCCTGTTTGATTCGTTCATGTAATGCCGTATTGGATGCGTAAGAGCTTGATTGAACGTCTCTGTTTGCCAATAGGCGATCGGTGTTGGTATCTCTATTGGTCTCTTTATTGAGTGATTCATCAAAGGCCCCTGTATCAGATGGGTGCGGCTTGGCATCGATTGTTTCATGGCGGCACTCTTTCTCCCACGCAGCGAGCCAGCGCTGTTTTATATCGGTCGCATCGTGATGGGAGGTTTTGCCCTCTTCAGAGGCGACCGTCATCGTGTTGAGCAGCGATGAGATCAGATCGCTCATGAGGCCTGCTCCTCAATCTGCTTAACGGTTTCAGTCTCTTGTTCAGCGGTTGCTGATGGGTTCAGACTCTGTGCTTCAGAAATCATACGTCTTACGTCTTCCAGTAGGGCGGCCTGTTGGCGCTCTGCTTTTTTTCGACCATTAGAAAAGAGAAGTACAACAGAGAGCATAAGCAGTGCTGTTATAAGGGGTAGACCAAAAAAGAGGTTAGGGTGGACGTCTTTAATTTCTTGATAGAGCCCATCAAGTGACGCTAACGTGAGAGGGGCTACGGGAAGGGGTTGTGTTGGATTCTCTTCTATCAAAGCGTCAGGGGCCGTTTGGGTATCAGGCAACGTGTTGGGGTGTGTGGCGGATGGCAAGAGGGCGGCGACCGCAATGGTGTCTCCTCGTTCCGTAGAGAGACCAACAGCGCCAGAGATGAGCGAGCGAATTGTTTCTAGGCGTGCCTCCTCAGCCTCAGGGGCTAATGTGTCGAGCGTTTTGGGTACAATCACACTGATGGATAGCCGATGGATGGTGCCCGCTTGTTTGACCTCATGGGCAACGGCTTTGCTCACTTCATAACGCATATCTTTCTGTTCGCTGACCATGGGGTTGGGGGCTTTGCGGTTGCTTTTTTCTGAAAAACGGCGCTGTTCACTGCTGCTGACCAGGACCGCTTCGCCGGTTTTTTGGTTCGGTAGAATCGACTCGGTGGTTGTCTCCACCTTGTCGTAGTTCATCTCAATGTCAACGGTGACGACACTGACTTGATTAGGAAAAAGAGAGGTGAGCAGTGTAAGCGCTTTTTGTTGAAGATAGGACTCTAACGCCATTTTTTCATCCAAACGCTCTGTAAGCATCGCTTTATCGCTGTTGTCAGAGGCGGAGAGGGCGACACCTTGTTGATTTAAGAGGGTTACACTCTCGATGAGCATACCGTCCACGGCGTTAGCGACCATTTTTTGGATGCCGATCTGTTGAGCTTCTGTTAATGGAGCACCCTGATTGGCAATTAAGGTCACCGATGCTTTAGGTTGACGTTGATCACGTTTAAAGAGTGTTGCTTCAGGTAAAACCAGGTGTACGCGCGCATAGTCTACCTCTTCAAGCAGCATAATCGTTCGAGCGATTTCGCCTTGAAGAGCGCGCTGGTATTGAATTTTCTGGGCAAAATCTGTCATACCATAATCGGTAGTATCAAACAGTTCAAAACCCTGGTGGGTGGCAAATGGGAGTTCTGAGTGATTCAAGCGTACACGAAGTTCATCTAGATGTTCTTCGGGCACTAAGACAGTAGAGCCTTGATTCCTCAATCGAAAGGGTACGCTTTCGGCGTCCAGCGCTTCAATAACAGAAGCGGCCTGAGACTCTAATAGATCGGAGTAGAGTACCTTATATTCAGT
>JAYPBG010000003.1:36047-36628 GCA_038124075.1 Gammaproteobacteria bacterium | reverse complement strand
CACTACTACTTTTACTTTTGGCGGCCTTGCAGATGTTGCTCAAAACGTATCAATAGGGGCATCCTACTCTAGATCTGATGATGTTAATGGCTTCTTTATTCCTGTTAGGCTCTATTTTTAATAGAAACTCTACGGATTTTTAACGTTCATTTGTACGTACAAATGAACGTTAAAAATCCTTGAAAGTAGCTTGTTTTTTCGGGTATTAGCACTTTTGAATAGGAACACTTACCCACCGGTCTACTCTGAATTCATTACGGTATCCAGTCACTTTACAAGCTGCACTATCAACCATCTCATCCGTATATAAATCTGCTTTAGTAGGAGTGCCCTGCTCGTCCCAGTGGTCTTCTATATCACCCTGCTTTACATCCTCAACGGGTATCTGTGCAATGGCTGATGAGTGTTGCAGGGCTCGATCAACATCCGACTGTGATACCGTAAAATCGGGCATCTTGAGGCAGTGAGATTTCACGTGATAGTGCAGATTGTGCCGCTTCAAGTAGATCATAGGTGGTAGCCAACACTTTCGAAGGACTTTTGGGCACTTACCAGGAGTAAAGGCGAACATCGCGCACATG
>JAYPBG010000003.1:34533-36037 GCA_038124075.1 Gammaproteobacteria bacterium | reverse complement strand
CCCCGCATGTCGTTTCTATCTCGGTAACTGAAGTCATATTCACCAGCAGTGCCGGAAGCGCTGAAAAACAGAATCACGGATAGAACAGATGCTCTTTTTATAAGTCTCATGCAAGGCCATCCTTTGAGCGAAATCTAATGTGTATTGAATTTGATTTATAGTATTCCGTTACAACATTAGAATCTACACTCTTTCGCTCGATTGATTAGCTTTTGCCTTCTTATTTCAAACAGCATGAAGATCATCATCCAGGCATAGAAGACAGAGCCGAACCAGATGGTGAAAGCATCTAACCACCCTGCATAGAAGTAGCCTATCAATAGCAGCGCGAGAATCGCTTTGAAGAGTACTAGTCCCCTCTTCCCGTATCGCGTATAAATCTTACGAATCACAGGGTTTACTTCCCTGCCCCCTAGCTTCAATAACCTATCGGTTATTTCGGCGTCAATGAACAGAAGAACTATAAAGGTGATAAGGCCGGTGAGTATGATGGTGTACATTCACCAAGTATGGAAGATGCAGCTCATGTTCGCATGCGAACGGCGTATCACGCGAGAAATATTGAAAGTTGTGATTGATGGGCTAGTATTAGGCTGTTATGATTTGACTGTGCAAATGTACGTACAAATATAAGGGGAACAACCTTGAAGATTATAGCTTTTGCAAATTCAAAAGGTGGAGTTAATAAAACGGCAGCGTGCCTTTCTGTAGGGTGCTGTCTGGCTGAAATGGGCTCAAAGGTTCTTATGATTGACTTGGATCACCAGGCTAATCTGAGCGACGATTTTAATAGAGGGGATGAGGACTATACAATCTCTGATATCTATGAGAACCCGAAGTTTGACCCCAATAAGTTGATTGTCCCAGCGCTAGATGGTGATACACCCATAGAAGGCTTGGATATCATTCCATCAGATATCACCCTAGCAATCGCTGCTAGAAGTGCGGAGAGGTTCACTCACCGCCTACTTATTCTGTCTGATGCCATCAAGAAGATTAAGAATAAGTATGACTATATATTGCTCGATCTTAGGCCAGCTATTGATCTTACCGTAGAGAATGCGCTGCTCATCTCAGACTTGCTTGTCGTCCCCGTTAATATGGATAAGCGCGCAGTAAAGGGAATTGATGATTTGCTAGAAGTCACAGAAGAAGTGAAGCGCTCAGGCGATTTTAGACGTATAATTGTACGTACATCGGTGAACAAAAGCGCTACGAAGATGATGAATACGGTTAATGAGCTTTTAGCTGAAAAAGGCTACCCTGTCGCTGAAACAGTGATTGGGGTGAGCGAGCTGTATAAACAGGCTACTGAAGTTGGGCGGCCTGTTGTCCTGTTTGCTCCAGATTCGAAGCCTCATCAAGACTATAGGCAGCTTACCGAAGAACTAATTGGGGTTGTAGTAGATGGCTAGAAAAGACAGGCTGGATAGGAAGCATACTGGCGTTACCAGGGTTGAGGAAAAGAGAAATGTTACTACAGGGCACCGACGAGAACTTAGGC
>JAYPBG010000003.1:33049-34523 GCA_038124075.1 Gammaproteobacteria bacterium | reverse complement strand
TCTATTCAAGAGAATACATAAATGTACGGGCAAATATACGTCTAAATACATTTGTTTGGTGTTTTGTTAGATAGATCGTACCCATTAAAATCCTGCTGTCTCAGCTTCAGAGATGGCAGGCTTTTTCGTTTCTCAGATTGGAGTAATCTTGCTTTAAAAGAAGGAAATAGGGTTGTTAATGCCCCTATTCTGATTGCTAAAATAAACGTCTAAATGAACGTATATTTGTACGTACAAATATACGTTCAAAAACTTGTTATAAAGCCCAGAAATACTGTAAACTAGCTTACAAGAAATTGATATTTTAGAGTGACATGGAGATAGACCGTTGGTCTGATCAATGGATGTGGTATACGCACATTTGCGTTTGCTCTAAAGGTGAGCGACACTTCAGTCTTGTAAGAGGGATCACTATGGAAGAAGATAACGCGTTCAAGAACATTACTGAGAGAGTTGAGAAGCTTGAGAAAGAGAAGCTCAAGCTTGTACAAACGCTCTCAAGCAGCCCGATAGAGCTAAGCCGCTATCGTAATGAGCGGAATATCATGTTCTATCCAATTTGTTCTACGAGCAAAGGAAAGCGCCTCAAGCCTATCGAGTATTGGTCTGATGATAATAAGTACTTCATAAAGGTAACCGCTGACCATACCTACGGCATGGTGAAAGCGACAGATTTAGACGTTCTACGCTATGCCATTTCAAAAGCAGGGGAAGTCAAATGGAAGACGGGCATATTCCCTCAGTCAGTAGAGTTTTCCGCTTACGAGCTGTTGAAGGAGCTTAAGAAGCCAACCTCTAGTAAGCAATATCAGTGGCTCAGAGGCGCTTTAGCGCGGCTCTCATCGACAACCTATAAAACGAATATCTGGGAAGGGAAGAGCACGGTCTTCTTTCATTTAGCAGAGTGCAGCTACGAGGATGAGTCTGGAAAGCTCGAAAAAATAGAAGTGACCTTCAATAGTCGACTGATTGACTCTGTAGCCAACAACAAGTCTCTGCTAGTGGTCGATGATGAAGTGATTGGCGAAACCAAAAGCCAGATTAGGAAGCGACTATTGGAGCTTGTGAGAGTTGCCATGGGTCATAAATCATCCTGGGAAGTCGGCTTCGAGAAACTAAAAAAGCTATTGGCTGCTGAAGATGTAAGCGATAAAAAGTTCAAAGAAACGCTATCAACGCGAATAGAAACACCCTGGAATGTCTCAATCGATGGCTATGAAAAGGTCATTTTTTCGAACAAATAAACATCAAAAAAGTCCCTTGAGTATCGACTGTAAATATATACAGTATCGCAAAGTTTAACATTTAATCTAAAAATGGCCACTATCGATACTCAAGGGACCGGATTTTCCCCTAAAAATGATCGTAAAACACTCAAAAAATAGACTTATACACAGATCTTAAATCGCCACTATCGATACTCAAGGGACCAACTATCGATACTCAAGGGACCAAATCGCGTTTACTATCGATA
>JAYPBG010000003.1:25483-32949 GCA_038124075.1 Gammaproteobacteria bacterium | reverse complement strand
CTCAAGGGACCAACTATCGATACTCAAGGGACCAACTATCGATACTCAAGGGACCAACTATCGATACTCAAGGGACCGAAGAAAATTTTATTTCCATGTTTTTCAATTAGTTACAAAGGAAAAAATGAGGCGAAAAGTATTAAAAGATATTAAAAGTATTAAAAGATAAGAAATTCAGGATCAAACCCAATGATTTCAAAAAGCCTTTATTCATCAAACTCAAACACCACTGACTAAGATCAATACCAAAATCAAATATAAAATTAAACTGATGGTCTTTAGGGCAGTAGGAAAAAGAATTTATGGCGAATTTTGACTGATAGGGTCTTAATCAAAGCACCGTGGATGATTCAATTTTTGGTTTGCGCAAACGTTCCCTTAAATCTCACATTTCAAAGCATCAATGAAAAGACTTCTAAATATCTACCCATAAATTGATTTAAGGCACCTAGGATTCGATTTGAGAGGTTTTTACTACGAATTTATCCATACCTATAGGTAAGAGAATAATGGTTCTCAAATCGCTTTATACGGCGTTTTAGACAACCAAAACAAATAGAACGAAAAATACTCAAGTGATAACCAATCCAGCAAGATAAATAACGGACAAATTTACACTATTAATAATATATTATATTAAATTTATCTGTTTACAGGCGGACAATATTACACTACTATAGTATTCAACGGCGCAGCAATTCGCAGTGCCTCAACTCAGCGGGGAACGCTAAATGAACAAATTAAGTCAGATCGCTTGTGTTTCGACCAATTTTGAAAACGCAGATTTTTGGATTATCCGAAGGGGTAGTGAAAAGAACGTTGGACGACCAGTAGAGGAGTTCAGCAAATACCATTTTGGTGTTTATGTAGTAACCAGAGGATTGGTTCTACCCAAATGGTTATTCTATAAACTTACGCATATTCATAACACCGGATATTTTGTACCTCTAGCACGAGGAACGTTACAGCTTAAACACATCGTGCTGGAGGATGTTGAAAAAATCACCTTATGAAGGAGGGAGGGGCTTAAAGCCCCTTTTATCGACTATGACCATCAAATTACCCAGCCTCGAAGAGCAGCAGAGAATTGTTGAAGAGCTTGAACGTAAAGAGCAAGAAAATTTTAGGTTAAAAGTTGAGCTTTGTGAGCTGGAGCCGGAGCACTTGAAATCATTTGATGATGGATTTAAACAACCAGAGCCTCATCACCTTCGAGCGATTATCAAGCTTACTGGAATGTCGAGGGGAGAGACTGCGGACTTTTTAGGTGTCGATTCTCGACAGTTGCGCCGCTATCTCAGTGAGCCGCCTGAAACGCCGATACCGTATAGTGCTTATCGCTTGTTGCTGCACAAGGCCGAGCTGATTAAGCCAGTTTATATTGGGTTGGGTGATGAGATTGACTTACCGGAATCTACTTTGAAAACGTATTCTGAAGGGTTTAAGCCACCATCGGCGAATAAGTTGAAAGAGTTGTTGGCTTCTACGGAATTGTCGATCAGTCAAACGGCGCGGCTGTTAGGAGTGATTGATCGAACTGTGAAAAAGTGGAGGGCGGGGGATAAGGGTATTAGTTATAGTTCTTGGCGGTTGTTGTTGGTTGAATGTGGGGTGGTTAGTGTGTAGCCCCCATAAGGGTACCCTTGGGGGGTTAAGAAATAGTCTTTAATAGAGAGTTTTGGGCCCATTCCCTCGGGATTGCCAATGACACCCCTCTATAAAACCACTTGGCAAGGCGTAGAGGTGCCGAAGCGATGCGATATGTTGCTTAAATGAGCGCCAACTCAAGTTTAAGTTTACGTTTTTCCCAATTAGGTAAAGCGCGTTCAAGCAGCTTATAAAACTCAGTGCTATGATTATGGTGAACTAAGTGGCATAACTCATGAATGATCACGTACTCAATACACTCTTTCGGAGCTTTTATAAGATCTAGATTTAGAGATAATGTTTTGTTTTTTGAGAGGCTGCCCCAACGTTTCTTGAGTTTCATGATTTTAAAGGTGGGCTTGCTAAGTTCATTTAGTTTGAATTTCGCCCAGCACTCCTCAAAAGATTTAGTTAAGTAATGATTGGCTTTTGCTCGGTACCAGCTATTCAAAATCGATTCAATATGTTCAGGCTTGCTGCTATTTGATGTGACTATGAAGTAACCATTTTTCAAGAGAACGCTATTTTCAGACCCCGACACAATTTTTAGGCGATATTTTTTGCCTAAATATAAATGACTTTCTCCACTAACGTATTTTCTTGAGGGAGTTCTTGGATCGAACTGATCAAAGTATCTTATTTGGCGCTTAATCCAGCGAGCGCGTTTTCTGACTTTATTTTCGATCGCTAGCCTTTCTGTCCCTTCCGGAGCCTTAACAAAAACGGATTTGTCAGGATGAACTGATATTTCCAATGACTTCCTTTTAGAAAAGGATAATTGAAATGAAATTTCTCCTCTTCCGTATGTAATAGAATATGTCATTGCTGACATCAATTATGCCTCCTGTGCTTAGCAACTTGCATTGTTTTTTCGATGATCTCATCCATCTGTTCCAAACTGAGAGCTACCCCATGCCGCTCTTTAACCTCATCATATAGGTAATCATCGATATCATTCATTGCCGTTTTTTGAACGTCAGCATCGTCCCAAAAATCGACCTTCCAATGAGTGTCTATTATCCGCTGAATAGCAAGCGAAGTTTCCGAAGCAATAGTTTCGATCTGATTTTCATCCATGTCATAAGCCATGAAAAAGGGTTTGACCAGACCAAAATACGCGCAGGCTTCATCGTTTTCGCGAATACTGTCAGGTACATCATCATGTTGCTTAGTAGCGACTTTATTGCGAATATCAATTACACGATTTAAGTATTCAAGGTCAGATATCCTTCTGGCCTTAAAATCATCGATGGCTTCCTGAATTAACTTTGAAAACTTTTCATAAAATGCAGGATCTTCGTCCATATTTTCTGAGATGCTACGCTTGGTAGCATGCGCAATGGTATCTGCCTTAGAGGCGGTTGTTTTCGCCTGATAAACTCCCCGGTCCTCTTTTACCATGTTAAACATTTTTTCATCAAAAATATTAACAGGCTCGTTTAGCTGGGTTACTTCATTCGCCTGAATATGGGTGTCCAGTAGTTTCTTAATTTTTGGCTCGTAGTCGCGGTAATCTATGGCCTCGGCATATCTCAACTTAACTGCGGCTTTTAAGTTTTGAAATTTTTTGAGGTCATCCTTGTATTTTTTTAGTTTGTTTTCATCTGAATTCATGATGAATTGTTCAGAGGAGAGGGCGATACCTAGTGACTTACTGAATGCCGATAAGCATTCATAAAAATCCTCACGTAATTCGTCATCTGCCAGTAGGACCTCATAGGCCTCTTCATCCTTCGAGTTTTTAACTTCCTTAAATAAATCCCATAAATCGGAATAGCGTTGAGGCAGCTTAAAAACTTCTTCATTTATTGATGTTAATGTTCCCGCTAAATCATCTTCATCAAAGCCTTCGAATGCCTCATACATGGTGAGTGCTTTGTCCAGTTCACCTAATACGCTTGCATAGTCGACGATATATCCGAACTCTTTGCCTTCGTAAAGGCGATTGACTCTGGCAATCGCTTGTAAAAGCGTATGCTCTTTTAATGTTCTGCATAGATACAAGACAGTGTTTCTCGGCGCGTCAAACCCGGTTAAAAGTTTATCCACGACGATCAATATTTCGGGGTCATCACCATGCTTGAACTGATTGATAACCTGCTTAGTGTACTCCTCCTCAGAGCCAAAGCGTTTCATCATCTTTTGCCAGAATTTGCCTACTTCGTCTGAAGGGCCTTCTTCAACCTCTTCATGGCCCTCACGCGTATCGGGACCGGATATAACTACTTCGGTTGTTACAGTGCCAATCTCCTGTAGAAAATTTTGATATTTAAGCGCGGCAAGCTTTCCAGGCGCGACGAGTTGCGCCTTAAAGCCTGTACCTTGCCAGTTAGCTCGAAAATGTTCGCTGATATCAAATGCTCGCATATAGATAACTTGATCTGATTTATTAAGCATTTCAGCGCGAGCGTATTTCTTTTTAAGGTCGGCTTTTTGTTCTTTACTTAAATCAGCCGTATGGCGTTCAAACCACAGATCGATGGCAGACTGATTCTGTTCCATTTCAATGTGTCTGCCTTCATAGAGCAGTGGTAGTACGGCTTCATCTGCTACGGCTTGCTTTATTGTGTAATGGGGTTCTATTAGACCGCCAAACTTAGCGAAATTATTTTTTTCTTTTTTCAGTAGAGGCGTTCCGGTGAATCCAAGAAAACAAGCATTCGGTAGCATTTGGCGCATTCTGGCTGCCAGCGATCCAAAGTTGGTTCGATGACTTTCATCAACAAGAACAAATATATCCTTTGATTCATCTACGAATTTTTCAGCAACCCAACCCTTGTCAAACTTATGAATGAGTGTAGTGATGAGGCCCACTTTGTCTTTGAGATGCTTAACTAGGTTGCGGCCAGAAGTAGCACGTTCACGACTTAAACCACAGGCAGCAAAAGTATTACCAAGCTGTTTGTCTAAGTCATCCCTATCGGTAACCAGAATGATCCTAGGGTTGATTAACTGAGGATCGAGCGCCATAGCTCTGGTAAGCATGACCATGGTTAGGGATTTTCCTGAGCCTTGGGTATGCCAGATAACGCCGCCTTGCCGGGAGCTGGAGCCTTCAGCGGGCAGTGAGCCTTCAGCCGTTTGAGAGTTGGGACCCAGCTTTTTGATTCGAGCTATCGTGGCCTTAATGACAAAATATTGTTGATAGCGGGCAACCTTCTTAATGCCCCCATCAAAAAGCGTAAAGCGGTAAACCAGGTCGAGAAGTCGTTCTGGCCTGCATAAACTGTAGATAGATTTATCCTGCTCTGTAACTAAGCGCTTGCCTTCAGCTTCTAACTCATCAAAAAAGGTTCTAGCCCTTGAAAACTCGCCACTGAATAATTGCGTCTTTACATCATCGCTAAGCGTCGCATTCACCGCGCTATCAATGTCAGCCTCTTCATCTTCTTGCTCCTTCCAAACACCCCAAAACTTTTTAGGGGTGCCAGCGGTAGCATACTGTGCTGCATTCTTGTTCACCGCTAACACTTGCTGAACAAAGGTGAATAGACGAGGGATGTAGTCGTCACCTTGGTTTCTGATATTTTGCGACACGGCTTGTTCAACATCAACTTTAGGTGACTTACACTCGATCACGCTAAGCGGGATGCCATTCACAAACAAAACAATATCTGGCCGGACGGTTTCAGTGCTACGTGCTCGCTCGACAGAAAATTCAGCCACCACATGAAAACTATTATTGGAAGGCGTTTTCCAATCGATATAGTTCAGCGTAAAGCTCTTTGAATCTCCCTCAATGGTTTGCTCCATCGCGGAGCCTAAAGTGATCAGATCGTAGATGGCTTCATTGGTTTTTTGTAGGCCATCAAACTTAACGTTTTTAAGCTTTTGGATGGCTGATTGAATGTTTTCTTCGCTAAAAAGATATTCCCCACCTTTATAGTGGATGCGATTGATATTTTTTAATTGCTTGCGCAAAACACCTTCCATGATGACGTTGGACGTTCGGCCCCCGCGCTCAGCCAGTGCTTGCTCAGATGTTAAATAGCGATAGCCCAAGTTTATCAACTGCTGTAAAGCAGGAATCTGTGAAAGATACTTTTCATTAAACTTAAATCTTTCAGGCTTAGCTTCTACGTTGTAATTCACGGGCGGTGTGCTCATGCGCTCACCTCCTGACGTATTTCCTCTGCCGCTTGATGCTGAACGCCAACTTGCCACTCGCCGGTTAGCAGCTTTTGCATTAGCCCACGTTTTTGGAGGCGGTATTGCTCTAGCATCTTTTTGAGTAGACTAATTTCACTTTGAGCAGTGTTAAGTTTATAGGTTATGTCTTTCTGAAAATTCATTGGGGGCAAGGGAATTTCTATTGCTCCTAAATCTTTAAAGCTTACGGTTTCTCGTACACTACCTTGCGCGCTATTTTTTATACGCTGACGTGCTTCGCTTGAATTTAACCAGTGCAAGAAGTAGTCGCTACAAACTCTTGTTTTATCAAGCTTAAAAACGATATACATAGGACTTAATATGCCATTGTCCCAGTCATCTAGCCGAGCAATAGAGCCGACATTGATACGTGACGGATTGTAGGCATATTGGCCTTGCATAACAATTTTGTAATTTGAGACATCTGAGCTGGCAACTCGTCGTTCGAACTGCTCTTCAGGTAGTACAAAGCCGCTATGATTGGTCACACTCAAAACGCGAGTAATATCATTACTTCTGTTGCGTGCAGAAACTTCTGTCATGCAGTTTGAAGCAGCGCATCGATCATGGTTGGATTTATTAATTAGTAGTGAGGTTAACCACTCAAACTGCTTTTCCTTGGCCGCAATTAACGCTTCGGTTTTTTCGATGGCGGTGTCCCATAAGTCTAAAGTTTCGGCAATGGCTTCCTGCTCATGAAGAGGTGGAATTTGTATTGGGATCCACATAAACTCATTTTTAGTAATGTTTTTTATATTTGTTCCAGTAGCGAAACTAAGTATGCGAGATCTTATGTGTGGTGAAGCCAAACAGAATGATAGCCATTTCATATTGGTTTTAATGTTTGGATTAGGAACTGTTTGCCACAACTTATCTGAAAGAAACCTCTTCGGGTAACTTTTATTAATGTATGCGCTTGCTCCAACATGGGCGGAGGTTCCGCTCGCACGACTAATAATAATTTGGCCAGCTCGCGGAGTACATTTTGCTCGGTCTAGTTCCTTTCCAGATATTGGCTTGCTTGCTCTTTGGTTAAAATAACCGTATGTTACAGAGCTTACTTTTAGAACAGCATACTCGTCATCCTTGGGTTCACGACCCTCACCATTTACACTTACTCCAGATTCAAATGAGCTGATTAAATCTCCTACTCGACCATTTTTCCATCCTTTATTCATTTGTCACCCTCCAGCTTCATCTGCGCACGCGCCAATTGCGGAATGCTTTTTTCAGGTTTAGGTAAATCTTCCGGCATGGTGCCGCCCAACTCCTGTATGGTTTCCCTTACCTTGGCACCCACTTCAAAATGGGTTAGGTTGGCTTGAGTCTTATTGTCGACCTCATCGCGCTTGAGCTTCTCTTCAGTTTGGGTGGCGCGGAATAGGTTAGCGGCTAACTCAGTGCTACCCATGTGGTCGAGTATTTTTTGGCTCTTTTTTAAGCCTTTGTGTTTGTGAATGGCTTTATTGTCTAGGCCCCCATAGAGACCTTTGTAGCCATGATTCTGGAAGATGGCGTAGTCCAAGCCCGTCTCAACGCCTGCATCTCGCGCGGCGGCAGCCAATTGCTTATTGTGGTCGGCCAGCTCATTACGCAGCATGAGGCGTTTTTGGTCCTCATTAAGTTGTTGAAAGCCGGTGTCATCTTGTAGCTCTTGGCGTCGAGTCTGA
>JAYPBG010000003.1:23381-25473 GCA_038124075.1 Gammaproteobacteria bacterium | reverse complement strand
CCGTGTCATCTGGCCCCCCCGGGCGACGCCTCCGCCAGGCAAACTAAGTCGGGCCATTAGCAATCACCGGTTTGCTAGCATCGGCGTTTTGTACGATGAGGTAGCAGGCATAGCGGGAAAGCCGGTAGTCTCGAGTGGAGCGTTTCGCACCTGAGCCAATATCGACCATTTTCGCCACCTGGGAAAAATGGTTCTCACTAGACTGGCCGGAGCCTTCACAGGCAGTCATGGCCTTTTTGATGACTCGCTCAAACTTGTCCCAACTGTTGTAGTCAAGTACTGTTTGTAGTTCTCTGGCAAACCAGAACTCTGCGCCATCAACTTCCTGTTTTAGACTCTCAAAGGTCAAATGTTCCGCGCTAATTGATGTTTTTTTGCTCATCTCGCCACCTCCGTTGTGCTTGCGGGGACAACACTCTTTAGCATTTCAGCCATTTTTTGGCGTACATCGGTTAGCTCGGCTTCAAGTGTGGTAATTTCAGCTTGAACGGCAACAATATCGATCTCGACTTCTTCTTCAAAAGTGTCTACGTAGCGAGGAATGTTCAGATTGAAGTCGTTTTCTTGAAGCCAAATGAGCGTATTTTTCAACTTCTTTACGTGCGGCAACCGATGAAACTATTTTATCCAGATGCTCATCAAGCAGGATGTTTTGGTTTTTACCGGCTTGGTAATGTTCTTTACCGCTGGCATCTACAAATAGGACGTCTTTACGGGCTTCATTTGCACCGCCTTTCTCACGAGAGCGGTCAAACAAAAGGATGGCGACGGGAATACCAGTGCTTGGAAATAGATTGCCTGGTAGGCCAATGACTGCATCGAGTAAGTTTTCCTCGATCATCTTCTGGCGGATTCGGCCTTCAGCAGCGCCTCTAAACAGCACGCCATGAGGAACGACCACAGCAATTCGACCTTCTTTTTCAACGGCGGCTTCAACCATGTGGCTAATAAACGCAAAGTCAGCTTTTGATTTTGGTGGGACTCCACGCCAAGCGCGAGGGTAGCGGTCTTCTGCTACGTCATCGGCACCCCATTTGTCGAGTGAAAATGGCGGGTTGGCGACGACATTATCAAACTTCATGAGTCGATCGTTTTCGACCAAGGCAGGTGAGGTTAGTGTGTTACACCATTCGATACGGGCAGAATCAGCACCGTGAAGGAACATGTTCATGCGAGCAAGCGCCCAAGTGCTGCCATTCACTTCCATGCCGTAAAGTGAAAAATTTCGATCGCCGACTTGTCGGGCAGCCTCGATGAGCAACCCGGCTGAGCCGCAAGCGGGGTCACAAATACGAGCGCCAGCTTTGGGGGCGCTTAACCTTGCTACTAGCTCGGAAACTTTGTGTGGGGTGTAAAATTCACCGGCTTTTTTACCTGCATCTGATCCAAAGCGCTCAATGAGGTAAATGTAAGTATTACCAATGACATCTTCAGAAACACGTGAAGGCCGCATATCCAAAGCAGGTTTATTAAAGTCATCAAGCAAGGTTTTTAGGCGACGATTTCGGTCCTTGGTTTTCCCTAGATTGGATTCGCTATTGAAATCAATATTGCGGAAAACGCCTTCTAGTTTTGACTTGTTCGCTGTTTCAATATGCTCTAAAACGATATTGATTAGCTCGCCAATGTTTGGTTCGTTTTTACGTTCGAATAAAGAGTGGTAGTTCGCCAAAAAACTATCGGTAACAACGGTTTTCTTTTCCTTTGTCTTGGGGTCTTCGACTACCTCGGTTAGTTCAACCATAGGAAGTAAAAAGCGTTCACGCTCAAGCTTTCGTCTGATGCGGGTGTCGTCATCACCATACTGTTTTTTGTATTCTTCGTAGTGGTCGTTCCATACATCGGAAATGTATTTCACAAATAGCGTTACCAGGATGTAGTCCTTATATTGCGCCGGATCAACAGCGCCTCGGAATGTATCACAAGCAGCCCATGCTGCATTGTTTATGTCTTTTTGCTGAATCTTGTCGGTCATACTCTTGCTCATAAGTGGCCCTCAGATTTTTGTTACGGGGCTGATTGCAGCCAGCCCCGGTTAAAGTTAATAAAATCGCTAAATGGTGTTAGCGGATGATTGAGTCCATGTAATCGA
>JAYPBG010000003.1:21847-23371 GCA_038124075.1 Gammaproteobacteria bacterium | reverse complement strand
CAATAGGTTCACCTCGCTCGTTTAGCTCTTCATATTCATAGGTGTCAGTGTCCTGACCTTTTCTCTGAGTCCACTGGCTATTCAATATGTTAAGAGTGTGCGATTCAGGTATGCCTATCTCTTTTTTGTACTCATCAGTCATAAGGTCTCCTTACCCTTTAATATTGCGAGGGTCATTGCCGTGGCTATCTTTGCGCTGTATTTGGCCATTTTTACCATGAACAAACAGCTCAGAGCCTTCCCGCTTGCTTTGTGCGCGAGCAGTTGCCTCGGCCTCTTTTTTCGTTGAGTGGATGCTACTAGCACGATCAGAGCCGCCCTTTTTGTTGGCCCACCCGTCGGAATGAGGCACAACATGGCGGGTTGAGTTGTTGCGGGATTTAATGTTTTTTGCCATAATAACTTTACCTTTTATTGGTTAATTGCTTTGTTCAAGGTGCTGTAACACTTTGAACGCTCAGATAACCCAGTGATTGCCGTCACTGGGATTCAGACGCGAAACGCATCAGAATTCCTTCCATAAGCTGACGTTTTTTCTCTGCCAGCTCTCTCATTATTCGTTGTTCGTTAATGGCTAGTCGTTCCAGCTTAACAATCTTTATTTGCACATCCATAGGTGGGATTAAGATTTCCAGGCTTTCCAGTGCGGGCTTGCCTATAGCTCGTTGCCCTGATCCAGTCGATTGTCTCAAAAGGGCAGCCTGCGATGCCGGCTGATTTATAAACCAACAAAGGTAGGCCGGGTCGATTTCTCTTTTATTCTCTACTCGAATGCGAAGTAATGGAGCCGCAATCACTGCATTTTCTAGTTCGGCATCAATAAGAGCGGCCGTGTTTGTGAGTCCACGAGATCTAAAAGCAATGTCTTTCATTTCTACTCGATGCTTCTCTTTAAGTTCCTTCATATCGATAACGACTAGCTCGCCATGGTTTAGTCGGTTATCCTCGGTAAGGTCCTTCATTTGAATAATTGCGACGTTGCCGCTCTGGTCGGGGTCCAATTTTGTGCGGAAAGAGTGACCCATCTGGACAGAAGCGATGCTCTTTAACTTTGCTTTCATGTCTCCTCCAACTAAAAATGCTGTAACGACATTTCTGTATTATGACATTAAGCTTAACCGTAAGTTCATGAGGTGTCAATGCCAAAAATGCAAAAACAGCATTACTGCAAAATAACTTGTATTTTGCTTACCCAACCGATCTCCGAGACTTATTCTTGCAGCCCCATTCTACTAATCTGACAGGTTGGTCAGATAATGATCATGCGTATCAGTCCTTATATGAGACACATAGGGTATACCTTAATCAGAGCACCAATAATGCGCTTCATTAACTTTATATTTCAATGTATAGTGTCGCGATATTAATGTCGCTATGTAAAGTGAAGCAATATGCGTATTTATGGTTATCTTAGAGCCTCCACCAAGGAACAGGATGCAGAAAGAGCAAAAAATGCTCTTTCTGTCTTTTCAAATGATATGGGGCTATCGGTTTCGGCTTGGTTTGTTGAAAATGAGAGTGGGG
>JAYPBG010000003.1:20431-21833 GCA_038124075.1 Gammaproteobacteria bacterium | reverse complement strand
ACTTTAAAACGTCCAGAACTGTTTCGCCTTCTTGATGTTGCTCAGTCGAATGATGTTCTTTTAGTTGAGCAAGTTGATCGTATCAGCCGTTTAAATGGTAAAGATTGGGAGAGCCTGAAAGCTATTATTCTTCAAAAAGGCATTCGAATTGTCGCGCTTGATCTTCCAACCTCTCATCAGTTCATGAAAACCGCAAGTGATGATTTTACTATACGCATGCTTTCATCAATTAATAGCATGATGCTTGATATGTTGGCTGCTGTAGCACGTAAGGATTATGAAGATCGGCGGCGGCGACAAGCTGAAGGTGTGCAAAAAGCGAAAGCACAAGGAAAGTACAAAGGGCGGCCAGAAAACCAGAAGCTTCAGGATACCATTTCAGCGCTTTTAAAAAGTGGGCACTCCTATCGGCAGATCAACAAAATGGTAGGGGCATCCAATGCTACTATTTCGAAAGTGAAAAGGCGAATTAAAGTCTAGCGCTAACCAATAAGGATGTCGCGCTATGCGCTCCACTAAGCTTGGAAGGGGGTTGTACCCCTCCCAAGCCATGCGCCTACTTGCCTAGCTTCGCCCGCTTCGCATTGCGAAGCTCCGGCTGACGGCGCTATCTCCGGCCTAAAGTCCGGGGTCTTAACCGTTTTGCTGGAAGAAGCTACGCTTCTTCTGGGAGGATAAAGTATGTATATATTTTGTATATATACTAGACATTCCGGTATAATTCGGTATATTTTCCGGTATGATTAATACTGAATCGATTCAAATCACTCCAGAGCTGCTGTCCCTCATTGCTGAAGTTGATGAGTTCAAAGGGGCATGGCTAGCACTTGGGACATTGGCACCTGATAGGCTAACGGCGCTTAGGCGGGTGGCGACTATTGAGAGCATTGGATCATCTACTCGAATTGAAGGTAGCAAGCTCAGTGACCAAGAGGTAGAGAAGCTACTCGGCAAACTGGAAGTGAAAAAATTCGAGACGCGTGATGAGCAGGAAGTGGCTGGTTATGCCGAAGTCATGAACACCGTTTTCCAGGCTTGGCAAGATATCCCGATTACCGAAAATTACATCAAGCAGCTGCACAAAGATCTACTCCAATTCAGCGACAAAGATGTGCGGCATCGAGGTGAGTATAAAACGCTCCGTAATGATGTGGGCGCGTTTGATGCTGATGGTAATATGGTGGGTGTGGTTTTTGAGACGGCGACACCGTTTGATACGCCCCGACGGATGCAAGAGCTGGTCACCTGGTTTCAGGATGCTAAAGAAGTAGGGCGGCTGCACCCTTTGATCATAACCTCTATCTTTGTGGTTGTATTTCTGGAGATACACCCCTTTCAAGATGGTAATGGTCGGCTGAGTCGCGTGTTGACGACATTGCTACTTTTGCAGTTTGGGTATGCC
>JAYPBG010000003.1:6357-20421 GCA_038124075.1 Gammaproteobacteria bacterium | reverse complement strand
GCCTTATGCATCATTAGAAAGCATCGTGGAAAGCAACAAAGAGAGCTATTACCTTGCTCTGCGCCAAACACAAGCCACTCTGCGCAGCGATTCCCCTCAATGGCATCCTTGGTTGATATTCTTCATGCGGTCCCTTCAAACGCAAAAGAAGCGCCTTGCTGTGAAGATTGAGCGAGAGCGGAAAGCTGTGGCTGATCTATCCGAGCTTGCTCTTCAGATAATGGATTATGTTCGCGATCATGGTCGCGTGACGACGGGTGACATGGTAAGAGAGGTTGGAGCCAGCCCTAATACTCTAAAGGTCACATTTCGGTCACTGGTAGAGAAAGGGTTGTTGGTTCGACATGGAGGAGGTCGGTCTACTTGGTACAGCCGAACATGAGAAACTAAAATGGCTACCGCAGTATGAAAAAACAGCTCATTATTCAAACTATCCCTGGTCGAACACACATCGATCATGGCTTTGATCTTCTCTATAAAAAAAGCCTATGGTTAATAGAACTTCACTACGAGACCGCAGACAATGTGATGGAAGTGGTTGAAATAAAGCCTGAAAGAAAGATAAAGTTAACTGAAGTCATGGATATCATCAAACAGCAAGCTGATGTTTTAATACCAGAAGGCTGTGGTGATTGCGGTTATCGAGTCTATCGCCTTAAACCATAAGCCTACCTAACGTAAGGTTGCCTCACTTGGACGAAGAGCTAGAGCACTTTAAAACCCACATCAATTTAAGCGAGTACACCGCCAGCTTAGGTTATCAGTGGGTCAAGTCCGAGAGCAGCCGTAATAGCGCTGTCATGCAGCATCCTACAAGCCATGACAAGGTGATTATTGCCCGTGGGCATGACAACCATTGGACGTACTTTAGCGTGCGAGATACGGCTGATAATGGCAGTATCATTGACTTCGTGCAGAAGCGCGAGAGTATGACGCTTGGTTATGTACGTAAGCGATTACGGCCCTGGATTGGTTCTCGGTCTGCGCCGACACCGATCAATGAGTTTGCAAAAAAAATCGTTCCAGTTGCAAAGAATCGGGAAGGGGTTGTTGTTTCATATTCTCAGGCTACGCCTATTCAAACCAGTGAATATCTGCAAAGCCGAGGCATCTTGTCAGACACAATCAAAGATCCAAGGTTTGCGGCAATGATCCGGCAGGATGTAAGAGGCAATACGCTTTTTCCTCACTACGATAGGGATGGTTTGAGCGGATATGAGATAAAAAATCATCAATTCACAGGGTTTGCTCGTGGTGGTTTCAAGTCCGTTTGGCATAGCAGGATTAAAGCAACAGATAACAAGCTTGTGTTGGTTGAATCAGCGATTGATGCGCTGAGTTATCATCAGATCAAAGGTGATCCAAATACCCGCTATATCAGCACCGCTGGACAGCTCAGCGACCACCAAAAGACAGTCATAAAATCGGCAATCAATAAGATGCCTGAGCACAGCCTAATTGTGGGGGCATTTGATCAAGATAAAAGCGGACAAGCCTATTACGATGAGATTAAGCATGCATGCCGATCGGGCACAAAGATAACTCGTGATGCCCCAAGTATTGGTAAAGACTGGAACGACCAGCTCAAAAGTGCGGCACGTAATCGTGCTCAACAAATGGGGTTTGAGAGACAGTTGGAGCTATCAAGATAATGCTTCTATTTTGCAGATTTAAAAGGATTAAATTTGTACAGAATAGAGAGTATTCTTTCAAAAATGCCAGACATTATGGACGTTGATTATGGCAGTATCAGAAACTATACCCGTAGAGACTAAGGCTGCTTCTAAGGATGAGGAAGAGATTCATTATCTGCCAGTCGATCTACTTAGAAAAGGTAAATATCAACCAAGAGTTGATATAGATTATGAGCGTATAAATACACTTTCGGAATCGATCAAGGCTCAAGGTATTATACAGCCGATTGTCGTTAGATCAGTTGGTGAAGGGTGTTACGAAATCGTTTCCGGTGAGCGCCGATGGCGTGCAGCTCAGATGGCAAAAATAGATCGAATTCCGTGTATTATACGTTCAATTAGCGACAAAGAAGCTATGGCTATATCGTTGATTGAGAACATCGATAGGGAGTCAATGACGCTTATTGATGAGGCTATCGGGATAGCAAGGTTGGCGGATTATTCGAGTATAAAAGAGTGCGCAAAAATGCTAGGAAAGACCACTCAATGGGTTTCCAAAAGGATAAAATTATCAAATTCACCTGATTATATTATAAGCTTTTGCCAAAGCGGATATTCCAGAGATTTAGAGGGCTTTTACGAGCTGTCTAAGCTTGCAGATAAGAGTGAAGCGGCAGCAAAAAAACTGATAGAAGAGTGGGACTTGAGCCCTGAAGAGAGAACATCACTGAGAGCCAAAGTGATACGGTTAAGAAAAGCATTAGACACTCGGTTAGAGGGTAAAAATGAAGAGAAGACTGAAGATAATTCTACTGATAACACGCCAATAGATGACAGCCCTAACGACATAAAGAAAGTTGAAATATTGAGCAATAATGTAGGAGAATTGACTTCTAATAGTGAGTCGAATACAGCCACAGAATTTGAGAGTAGTGATGATAAAGAAAGTGATTTAATACCACCAATTGAGTTAAAAAGTGCTCTATTTGAAGACGGATATTTGGTATTAAAGACTAATGAAGGTGATATGAAGTTCGAAGTCAGTGAAGATGCAAAAATACAGATTCTTTCGCTGAATCTTTAGTTATGTTTACAGTGATTAGACTATGAAATATGCAGTAGAATTGTTATCCAATAGTGATATAAAGTCTGATATTTTCTACGGAAGAGATGTGAGTAAGGTTGATAAGAATGGCAAAAAATACTCAATTTTTAATCAGTCAGATATCATAGGATATAGAATAAAAAATGGCAGAAAAACTAGGGCATATCTGGTTAAGTTGGATGAGAGTATTGGCAGTAACAGACTGTTAGGTATATCTAATAATGTTTCCATACTGCTGCAATCAATGAAGGCATATCAGTACAAAAACATGATGATTTTTTTATCGTTAATAAGATCAAAAAATATCAGCCTAAATGAGATTGATATGTCGGTTTATTATAGGATCAATACCCTACTGAATGGGAGAAAATTTGACAAATTAATGGCAGAAGAGGTGTTGAAATATGGGTAAATATAAACCACTTATTGCATGCTCTATCCTTACACTTTTGATTGCATTGAGTACCTTAATCATTGATAGAAAGATGATGATCTATAATTATACAGATAGTATGGAACATGGCTTTTACTTGATAAAAGACAAGGAGAATTATGATTACAATGATGTTGTTGTATTCGAAGTTCCAGAGTCAGTAAGAGACCTGGTATATGAGAGAGGTTATCTCAAACATAATGAATATTTAATGAAAAAAGTAAAAGCTAAAAGTGGTGATTATGCGTGCGTTAAAGGAGAATATACTTACATAAAAGGTGAAATATTAGCACGAAATATGAACTATGATAGTGCGGGAAGAGAGATGCCTAAGAGTGACTTTTGTGGCGATATAGGTGATCGAAAACTATTCGTAGCTATAGAGGATATAGATCAGAGTTTTGATTCAAGATACTTCGGACTTATTGATGAAAAAGATGTCATTGGTATTGCAAAACCTTTGTTAATTTTTAACTAAAATTAACGTAGTTTTAGCATGAAAAACCGCACCAATTATGCACCATTCCTTTCCCTACTGCCCAGCCCGCCGCAGGCGATAGAAAACAAAGTAGCCTATGTACGGGATCAAAAAAAGCATTATAAATGACCATGTTCTCGTATTTTATTAGAGCAAGATAAAGCAATAGCTCTATATAGATATCAACCTATTGATATCTATATAGAAAAAACAGCGCTATAGGTATAGCAAGTAGCGCTAAAAGTAGCGTATAGTCTCCAAGAAGCCTTTAAAAATATAGCTTTATTATAGCGCTAAATTGATTTTAGGAATAGATGGTTAAATATGGATCAGGATGACTTGCTTTTATTTAGGCCGAAGATAGGTGGTTCGGTTAAATCCGATAGGGTTACATTCAAGCAATCGATTTTGAAGGAGCGAAAAGCATCGAGCCGTGC
Source organism: Gammaproteobacteria bacterium (assembly GCA_038124075.1). Taxonomy (GTDB): domain Bacteria; phylum Pseudomonadota; class Gammaproteobacteria; order Pseudomonadales; family JAYPBG01; genus JAYPBG01. The sequence continues at coordinate 16,334 of JAYPBG010000003.1, read as the reverse complement.
AAAAAAGGCCGCGCTTTCAAGAGGGAATAGGGGGGGACATGTCAGTCGTGGACGTACGGCTACCTATGTAAAATCATCAACTGCATTATCTCGCAGGGTGATACTAAAAGCTCGAATCGTCAAAATGAATAATCATGGGCAAAAAGCAGCCGATTTGCATATCAGCTACATCGAGAGGGATGGCGTTGAGAAGGATGGTTCAAAGGGCACTTTATACGGAAGAGAAGAGAGCTTCAGTAAAGAGATATTTACAAGAAAACTCACCAATGAGAAGCACCAATTTAGGTTCATATTATCCCCAGAAGATGCTAATGAAATAGATCTTACAGACCTTACTCGGAGGCTGATGGATACGGTTCAGGAAGACTTAGGTCGGGACATTGAGTGGGCGGCTGTTAATCATTACAACACAGATAACCCCCATACCCATATCGTCATTAGAGGGCTTGATGTTGATGGAGATGAATTGAGGATTAACCGTGATTATATCTCAAATGGGATCAGAGACAGAGCAAGAGAGATAGTGACCAAAGAGCTTGGTTTGAGAACAGAATGGGAGATTGAAAAACAGTTAAATAGAGAGGTCGAACAAGAAAGGCTCACCAGTTTGGATCATGCAATATCTAAGCTTGAGAGGCAATCAATCGTTGATCTAGGCCACTCATCCAGTGACCCTGGTGATCGACGAAGGAAAAGGAGGTTGAAGGCAAGAATGGCTACTTTAGAGAATCTCGGATTGGCTCATTCTAAGATCAAAAACTGCTGGCAAGTGCAGCCAAATTGGAGAGGTGTTCTGAAAGCCCTAGGAGAGCAAGGAGATATCATCAAATCTATGCATAGAGAGCTAGGAGGTGACCTCAGACGTTATCGCATCATAGATACTAAATCCAGTAAGAAGGTGAGTATCGAAGGTAGTTTGGTCCGTAAGGGACTGGCTGATGAACTCAATGATAAGATGTACTTCACTATCGAGACCTATAGCGGGCATTTGAGGTATTTTGAAGTGCCCTCAAGTATTGATACCACTGAGTATAAAGAGGGCGATATTGTACGTATCAAATCGGATAATGATCAGGTTTATCCCGCTAAGAAGCTAAACGTCAATAGAGAGTCCCGCACACCAATCACTGATCAAGTAAAATACTATGGCCGTACATGGTTAGATAAGTTTACTGACCGGAAGAGCTATGATGACTTTGCGACACAAGGCTTTGGTGTTGAACTGAAGAAGGCAGTCATTCAGAGGGTTACTACCCTCAAATCTTTGGGTATTGATCCAAGTGATCCTTCGAGAGCTAGACAGCTTGATAAGATAGAGCATAAGAGCCTATCTGATAGATTGCGAGAAAGTACAGGTTATCAGCAAATTGATCCTAAGAAGTACTCCACTAAAGGCAGGTTGAAACTGATTGATAGCCTACCAAGTGAGAAGCGTTATGCGCTCATTACTGACGAACAGCAAAAGCAGTTTGCACTTGTACCTTGGAGAAAAGAGCTAGAGCGCTATAGAGAGAAGCAAATTCAACTTTCCATTGGCGACCAGGGAAAATATCTTGTTCGATCAAGATCAAGGGGCGTTAATCGGTGAGTAAGAAAGAGAAGCGCTCTATTGCGGTTTTTTACAGCCATATCATTACATGCCTCACTTTAACGTTGGCCAACGTTTGGGTTACCACTCAATACGTGGCTCATTCATTAGGCTATTGGTCTCAGCTTGGGCGGCCTATTTGGTTTCTTGATGGCTATCCTATTTATGCACCTTGGCAGTGGTTTGTATGGGCTTATCATCATGAGTCTATTGCTCCTAAAGTGTTCGAACAGGCTAGTTGGATAACCTATGGGTTCTTCTTTTTGATGGTTGGAGTGATGATGCTCTTAGCGATAGCTCGTAACCGGCGAAAAGGTGACAGAGGAACCTATGGTAGTGCTCGATGGGCGGAGACCCAAGAGATGAAGAAGGCTGCTCTATGTGAAGATGCGGGTGTGGTATTGGCGCAGAGCAGCGATGCCGAGTTCTCTTGCTATATCAAAGAGAAAGAGCAGGATTTTGAACTCGCCTGGAAAATGGAAAAGCTAGGTAAGCACCTAATCCGACACAGTGGCCCTGAACACATATTTTGTTTTGCCCCAACACGTTCAGGCAAAGGCGTTGGTATGGTCATTCCGACTCTGCTTACCTGGACTCACTCTGCGCTCATCTACGACATTAAAAAAGAGCTATGGCAGTCAACAGCAGGATGGCGACAGCAGTTCTCTCGGTGTCTTCGCTTTGAGCCTTCTGAACCGGGTTCTGTTCGCTTCAATCCGCTCATGGAGATACGAAAGGGCAACTATGAGGTGCGTGATGTGCAGAATGTCGCCGACATCTTAGTGGACCCTGAAGGCGATAAGAACAGGCAGATGGATCATTGGAGTAAAACGGGTCACTCTCTTTTAGTCGGAGCAATCCTACATGTGCTCTATGCCGAAGAGGATAAGAGCCTTTTTGGTGTCTCTAGCTTCCTATCTGATCCACAGCGGACGATTCATGAAACTCTGCATCGAATGCTGACCTTTCAGCACCTTCAGGACGGCCCTCATCCCGTTGTAGCCTCTTGTGCGCGTGAGATGCTGAACAAGTCTGAGAACGAGCTGTCAGGCGTTCTATCGACGGCTATGAGCTTCTTAGGGCTCTATCGAGATCCTATCATTGCCGAGAATACGCGTGTCTCAGACTTCGCTATCAATAACCTGATGAATGCAGATTGCCCCGTCAGTCTCTATCTCGTCGTTCCACCATCAGACATTGATCGAACTAAGCCGCTCATGAGGCTGATGCTAAACCAAATTGGTCGGCGTTTGACTGAGAAAATGGAGTTTGGCGAGAAGCGCCACTATGACTATCGATTACTCATGATGTTAGATGAATTCCCTAGCCTTGGAAAACTTGGGTTCTTTGAGACAGAGCTGGCCTATCTGGCCGGTTATGGAATCAAATGCTTCATGATTGCTCAATCCCTCAATCAAATTGAGTATGTGTATGGTCAAAATAACTCCATATTGGATAACTCCCATATTCGAATCACTTACGGCGCATTGGATGATCGAACGCGTAAGCGGATTTCAGACCTGCTTGGAGAGTCTACTGAACGTCGCATGCAGTTCAACTTCTCTGGAAATCGACTGGCACCGTGGCTTGGTCATGTTATGGAGAGTGAGCAAGAGTCACCAAGACCTTTACTGACGCCAGGTGAGGTGGGCCAACTGTCAGCCGATAGTGCAATCGTGATGGTCGGGGGGATGCCTCCCTATCTAGGCAAGAAGGTGATGTACTATCAAGACCCCAGATTCAAGGAGCGAGCATGGTTACCGACACCCGATAATGACATACAAATGCACGTACAATTGAACGGACTTAATGTAAGTGACGATTGGCGAGATCATAGGCCACCTGAGCAATCTGAGGCTACTGAAGAGATGCCAGCCCCATTGGAATCAGGCAACACTGATATGCAAGAAGAGTGGAGTGACCTATTCGAAAGTCAACCAGAAGTTTCGCATGCGAACATTAATAGTGATCATGATTTGGCCCCCTATGAAGAGGCTGAGATACCGTATGAACAATATCATAATGATGAGATTGAGCAACATTGGCTCGATGAGCAGAGCAGCAAAGAGAAAACCATTCAACGCGAAGGTGGAGATTTACCCTTGTGAAAGAGAAAAAGCAACAGAAGCGAATACACCCCTATATATCCCACGATCTACAGAAGCGGCTCAAAAATTTCTGTAAGGCCAAAAGCGCCAGTGAGAGCAGTGTCGTTGAAGCGGCGATCAAAGAATACCTCGATGACAACAATGATACGACACTGCTGTTTAGGCGTTTAGATCGTCATGGACGAGCATTGGACCGGCTTAGCCGAGATGTTGATGTGATGAGCGAAGCCTTCGCCGTGTTTGTACAGATGTGGTTTGCACACACTCCTACGGTTTCTGATAGTGAGAAAGATGCTGCTAAAGCCCAGGCATGGCGTCGTTATCAGCAGTTCACTGAGTTCGTAGCCGGACAGCTCTCAAAAGGGCATCGGTTTATCGATGATCTAGCGGAAGATGTGTTCACTGATGACGAGGAGCTGAAAGCGGTGGCTGCGCAGTACGACAAGGAACATGAATATGAAGTCTAGTGTGACTTATGATCGACGCATGGCATCTCTCAAAAATGCCGTGGCACCCATCATCGACTTCTTGGAAAAAGAGACCGTAGTGGAGGTGATGTTGAATGCAGATGGCTCTGTTTGGGTCGATGAGATTGGCGAAGGCATGTATTGCACTGATGTTGTTATGTCATGGGATCAGGCGGAGCGGTTGATTAGGCTAGTTGCAGCGTCGATCAATGCAGAGATTAATGAGCGAAATCCTTCACTATCAGCGAAATTGCCAGGCTGGGGCGCTAGGGTACAAGCGTCTGTGCCGCCAATTGTTGAAGCGCCCGTATTCAGTTTACGTATTCCCCCTAGAGTCATTTTTAGCCTAGATGATTACGTTGAAAGATCGATTATGACGCAGACACAAGCAGATCTATTGATCGATGCTGTTAAGTCGAGACAGAATATATTGGTTGGCGGCGGCACTGGCTCCGGTAAATCTACTCTGACCAATGCATTGCTTAAGGTGATTGCTGAAGAAACCAGCGATCGAATCTACATCGTTGAAGATACGCCAGAGCTTCAGTGCCAGGCCAAGAACAAACTGCAAATCTTGGTTCAAGATCCGCTTTACAGCTACAGGCAAGCGATTAAAGATGCGCTTCGATATCGCCCTGATCGAATATTGGTCGGTGAGGTGCGAGATGGCAGTGCTCTTGATATGTTGAAGGCGTGGAACACAGGTCATCCAGGCGGTATCGCGACTGTTCATGCGGATACACCAATACTTATGTTGGAAAGAATTGGTCAATTAATAGAAGAAGTGGTTCCAGTAGCGCCGAAGTATCTAATTGCTGAAGCGATTGATATATGTGTTCATATTGAGCGCGATTCTGAACATCCATCAGGTCGTTTATTAAGTGGTATTGTCAGAGTAAGTGGATTGGACAGTGGTAGTAATTGGGTAGTAAATGACCTTTAGAGATTCGGTTCACATTTTTATGAAAAAGTAAAAATAAATTAAATAAATTTATATTGAATATTAGATTAGGTTTCAGTAGTCTGACTTATCAACTGACAGCAGGTACTACTCGTTACCGTTTAGTTTCATCGCTGTATGCGTAGCAAACAAGGAGAAAAACAGATGAGTGAGAATAGGTTCACATTTTTAGTGGTGGCGGTGTTGCCTGTATTGTTTTTTGTTGAGCCCGCATTTGCGACAACAACGGGTATGCCTTGGGAGCAACCCCTGGATCGTCTGTTGAATTCATTATCCGGCCCCGTTGCTAGAGTCATCGGTGCTGCTGCAATCATCTTCCTTGGCTTAGGATTGGCCTTTTCTGAAGGCGGGTCTCTTGTTAGAAAAGCGCTTTGGGTAGTGATGGGGCTGAGCCTTGCTTTCAATGCCATTAGCTGGGGGCTTGGTTTTATGGGATTTGGAGGCGCACTTACTATATGAGTGAGCAACCAGACGGGTATGAGATACCACTCTACCGTGCTTTGTGTGAAGAGATTCTAATGGGAGGGTTGCAACGCAAGGTTGCATTGCTCTATTGGACAATAGTGGCGGCGGTGGTGATTGGTTTACGTCAAATATGGTTCTTGTCAATCGCCGTACCTCTCTATCTGTTTTTATTGCATCACACCAAAAAAGATAATCAGATTTGGGATGTTGGAAGAAAAGCGCTGCTTGGGCGGCAAACGTTGAAACCATAAGCGATATAGACAGAGTTTTGCATGGCGAATAGCTGGAATATTCCGGATTGGCTTGAACAAGAGGTTCGAGAACGCGATAAGACATGCGTGTATTGCGGTGTTGAATTTACTCCATCCAAAATTGCAAAGAAAAGTGCAGCGAGCTGGGAGCATATCGTTAATGATGCTCAAATTATTACCAGGGAGAATATCGCATTGTGTTGCTGTGGTTGTAATTCAAGCAAAGGGCAGAAGCTCTTGTCCGAATGGTTGAGGTCAAAATACTGTAAGGAGAAAGGGATAACGCCTGAAAGTGTTGCGCCAATTGTGAAAGCTGCCATTGCTAGAGGATTATAAATTAGGGCCCCGATCATAACGCCGGCCGCCTAAAACATATACAATTGTAGGCAAGCACCAAAGGAACGAGGCTCTGATCAACTCCAACGTCTCAGTTAGGTCGCTTTTCGACCAAAGTGGCCGGCGTTATGATCGGGGCCTAAATTAGCCTAATACTAAATATTTTAATATGACTATGGATGCATATGTTCAATTTAAGGGAATATCGACAACCAACAAAAAGATTACCTGATTACCTGCCATGGGCTGCTCTGATTGCCCCTGGTGTGGTTTTACAAAAAGAAGCGATCCTACAGAAAACAATCGCATTCCGTGGGCCTGATATGGCCAGTTCAGGTGCTCATGAGCTTGTGACAGCAACAGCCTCTTTGAACAACGCCCTCAAGCGTTTAGGTTCGGGATGGTCATATTTTATAGAGGCTCAGCGCTTTTGTTCTGGTGAATATCCAAACTCTACATGGAGCAACAAGGCCGCTTGGTTGGTAGACACTGAGCGTAGAGAGGCGTTCCTCAGTGCAGGTTCTCACTATGAGTCTAGTTACTACCTCACTTTCGTTTGGAAAATGCCGACTGATGGGGCCAATAAATTTCAGGGTCTTTTCTATAACGATCCAGAGATCCATAACAAAAACAAACAAAATGAGAGTGATTTAGAGCACTTTATAAAAACCGTGACTGACATCATCGGAATTATGAAGAACGTTTTTGTTTCCGTCTCAGAGCTGGATGATGATCAAACACTAAGCTATTTGCACAGTACAATATCGACTAACCGACATGATGTGAAGGCACCGGAAACACCGATGTATCTTGATGCGCTGTTGCCTGATCAGGCTTTCACGCCAGGTGATATACCGTTACTTGGTGACTCGTTCATTCCTACTTGTACTGTTGTTGGTTTTCCGGCTACGACCCTGCCAGGTTTGCTTGATGAGTTGAACTACCTGAACATTGAATACCGTTGGGTGACTCGATACATCTGTCTTGATAAGGAGGATGCTCAAAAAGAGATCACTCGATATAGGAAGCGGTGGTGGGCAAAGCGGAAGAATATCTTCACCATGCTGAAAGAGGAGGCCACTCAAGAAGAGAGTGCATTGATTGATAATGCCTCTGTTGGTAAGGCTGCTGATTGTGATGCTGCACTGCATGGATTAGCGAATGATATGGCATCCTACGGGCATCTCACCATTACTATCACGGTATGGCACAGAGATCGGGATGAGGCATTAAGGCGAATCAGTGCTGTCATCAAGGCCGTTCAAAGTCGTGGATTCACGGTGATGGATGAATCGCTTAATAGCAAAGAGGCGTGGTTTGGCAGTTTGCCTGGGCATATTTATGCCAATGTGCGGCGTCCAATTGTGAGTAGTTTAAATCTTGCGCACCTTATGCCGTTGTCGGCGGTATGGGCAGGTGATGCTCATAATACCCATTTGCTAGAGAAGACCGGTTGCCCTGATCCACATATTGTTTGCAGTACTAATGGCAATACTATCTTTCGGTTGATGCTGAACGTTGGGGATGTCGGTCATACCTTCGTTTGTGGCCCTACGGGTGCAGGAAAAACCACGTTACTCAACACCGTAGCGCTACAGTGGCTCAAGTATCCGAATGCACAGGTGATTATTTTCGATAAAAACCGTGGCGCACGCTGCGCAACCATGGCTGCAATGGGTACGATGTATGAGCCAGGTAACAGTGATGCGCCTATTGCCTTTCAACCTTTGGCATCGATTGATCAAGAGGGTGAGCGAATTTGGGCCTCAAAGTTTATTGAGATCATGCTGCTTGCTCAGAATGTTGCGCTCAATCCGAGAATTAGAAAAGAGATTGATAAAGCCCTAGAGAGTATGGCGAGTGATCATGTTGATAGCCGTACAATGACCACTTTCTGCGATATGGTCCAGGATAATGAAATACGTGATGCACTAAGAGACTACACCCTCGAAGGCAAATACGGCCAACTATTCGATGCAAACCATGATGATCTAAAAGATGGTTTTTGGGAAATGTTCGAGATGAGCCATCTAATGAGCATGGGTGAAGAGGCTGTAATACCCGCGCTCAGCTATCTATTTCATCGAGTTGAGCAGCGCATGGATGGCCGCCCTACTCTATTGATCCTTGATGAATCATGGCTGTTCCTTAAACATCCTGCATTTTTAGATAAATTAGAAGACTGGCTAAAAACGCTTAGAAAAAGGTGCGTGTATGTCATCTTTGCTACTCAAGAGCCCTCCGATGCGGTTAAGTCGCCGATCTTATCCACCATTCTTATGGCCTGTAAATCGAAGCTGTTTCTAGCCGATAACGCAGCGCTTACGCCTGAAATGTACGCTAATTATCAAAAATTTGGATTGAGCGATACAGAGATAAAGATCATTAGCCAAATACAAGAGAAGCGAGAGTATTACTACAAATCAGTGAAAGGCTGCCGAGTGTTCGATTTAGAGTTGGGGCCGGTTGCTTTGACATTTGCTGGGCTATCTGATGATGAAGATCACGTCTTTATGAATGAGATTGCTAACTATAAACCGAAAGATGAGCATGCTGAGGCGTTGCTCAAATATAAGAATGTCTCCTGGGGTGTAGAGCTTCTCACCGATAAAGGTAAGGTGCCAGAAGAAGTTGTAGAGGTTGAGCCAGAATTGGTAGAAGATTAGGGCGGTAGGAAAAAGAAATGGGTATAAAACGAGCACTATTGGGCATTGTGTTAGCGACCAGTATTTTTAGTAGAACCGCTTATACGGGCGGTTTTCCGGTGATTGATATTGCCGGTTTGACCCAGAACGTGATTACTGCGGTACAAACAGTTCAAGAGGTGAAGAACTCGTTTGATTCGATTGGTAATCAATTACAGTCCTTGCGGTCCTTAGACCCCAGCAGTTTTAGACAGATCGAAACGCTTGTCAGTGATAATTTCCAGGAAATTAACACTCTGTTGGCAAACATTCAGGGTATTGGGTTTTCGGTGGGTAATATTGCAGCGCAATATGATCAGCTTTTTCAAGCTAACTGGTCGAATGTTAGCCCTAATGATTATGGCAACTTCTATCAGAATTGGAGTGATGAGTTAAGCAGCAGTGCGAAAGCGGCAATGGAGGCTCAAGCAGTAGTTGGTAATACTCAGCGGGTGAACAATGAAGTAATGAGAATCCTAGCAGATTCAGCCGCAGAAAATGGTGAAGTGCGACAGCTACAAGCTCAAAACCAAATGTTGGCAGCACTTTCAGCGCAACTCAACGGCATTACAGGAGCGCTCACGACGGCGGGAAGAGTGACCGCAACAGCAGCGGCGTCGGATGCGGCAGAGCAATCTATAGCTTCTGATCAAGCGAATCGAGTAAGGCAGGGGTATACCGATCGAGGCGCACCTAGGAATGTTCTGGGCCAGCTACCTAAGTTACATTAGCCAATTTGAGTAGGAGTATGGCAATGAGAGTATATAAGCAATTAATAGCTTTAACACTGGTGCTTTTAACGTTGAGTTGTTCTGATCATCAGGCATATACCGTGGAGCAACTGGTGGAACAAGATGGTTTGCGTGAACAAGAAGAGACGAGATGTAATGGACTAACGCCTGCGGACCTTATGGTTGATCAGGGGTGTACCAATCTTAAGGCTGCTCACAGCCAACTTTTAAGGAAGGACTACACCAATATGGGGTCTGAGAGAAACGTATTGAAAGCATTACCGAAGCTGCATTAAAGAGATTAAAACTGAATGGATATTGGGGTTTTAACGAATACGCTATCTAATATTCTTAACGCCTTTAGTGGTTCTTGGGGTAGGTTGTGG
>JAYPBG010000003.1:2745-6311 GCA_038124075.1 Gammaproteobacteria bacterium | reverse complement strand
ATAAATTGGCTCATGGGAACCTTTTTAGCGATTGAGCTGATTTTATTAGGGCTTTGGTGGGCTTTAGATGGTGGGGAGCGCGTATCTTCTGTATTTAGAAAGCTACTGTTTCTTGGCTTTTGGATGTGGATTGTTACAAGCTTTCCTGATCTTACCGATGCGTTGATAAGATCATTGATCATATCTGGTGAAACCGCTGGAGGTGGTGCAGGTGGACCTAGCTTGTTCGATCCGTCCGCAATAGCTGTGTATGGTATTGATGCCACAGTGCCCTTAGTGAATAAGTTGAATAATATTAAATGGAATTTAGTTGATGGCGTCATAATCGGTTTATCGTATTTAATGATCATGTTGACGTTTTGCATAATTGCTTGGCAGGTTTTTTATGCAGTTCTTGAGTACTATTTGATTGCTGCTGTGTCTGCAATACTCCTACCATTTGGATTTTTGAAACATACCCGATTTCTTGCTGAAAAAGTGATTGGCGCTGTCATTGCTTCAGGGGTAAAACTGATGGTCTTGGCGTTTATCATATCAGTCACGAGCCCCGTTTTATCAGGTGTCAGATTCGTAGGCGTAGATGTAACCTTCAACGAAATCTGGTCCATGTTCCTCACAACCGGCGCTATCGCCCTACTCGCTTGGAATGCACCAGGCATTGTTGCAGGCTTGTTGTCTGGCTCCCCTTCTTTGAGCGCTGCTGTCGGTCTGCAAAATAGCTTGGCTGGTGGTGCGGCAATGTCAGCCGCAACCGCCAGAATGGTAAACGCTACTAAAGCCGCTGCTACAGCAGGCGGTACATTGGCACTCGGCACTGCCAAAGCTGCAGGTATTATGAGCGGTGGCTCTACGTCGGCTTATCAGAAAGCGATTGCTAATGGAGCTGGTCCCGTTAGGGCTGCAATGTCGGCTATCCCTGCTGCTCCTGCTTCATTGGTGCGAAGTTCGGTGCATAGTGCTACATCCCCTGCCAAAACAGCGCTATCCAATAGTTATCAATCTGGTCTCCGGTTAGGACATCAAGCAGCCGATGGAACGCTATCTAGCGCACCTATTCCACAGCCTTCGAAACCTCAAGGGTCAAGTGAGAGACCGCCTTGGTTTAATAAGGTGATGAACAACCCTTCAGACCGCTGGGTTCAAACACCCATGGAAGCTAAGCCTCACGGCGGTAGCGCCCAACCCAAAATATAAGGAGCACTCAGGACGATGAAGCCAAAAAGTAAGAATTGGGCACCTGTTGAAGAGCTGGATACTCCCTACAAGAGAGCGCGGCAGGAGTGGGATGATCGAATGGGTAATGCGAGTGCTCAAGCCGCAAATTGGAGACTTGCAACGTTTGCGGTGCTTGGGCTGGTCGCCTTCCCTTCAGTCGTTGGATTAATCTACTTAGGTGCTCAACCTAAGTCGGTGCCTCATATCGTAGAGATTGGGGTTGATGGTGTTGCGAACTATAAGGGTCCAGTGGGTCGGTCTGTGAAGGAGTATGCTGTCAGTGATGCATCGATGAAGTACTACTTGCGCCAGTTTATTGAGAAGACAAGAACGTTGTCCTCTGATCCTGCGGTGATTAAAAAGAACTGGATTGATGTGTATAGCTTTGTGGCTCCCAGTGCGAGGAATATTTTGGATACTTACGCAATGGAGGATATACCTTTTGAGCGTGCAAAAGATAAGCGTATTAGTGTAGAAATTATCGCGATGCTACCCACGTCTGCTGACACCTGGCAGATAGATTGGAAAGAGTCGATATGGGGGGTTAAAGGCAATCACCTGGCTGATGAGTATTGGCGAGGCAGTTTTACCACATCCATTAAAAAAGTAGAGAATGAAGCGCTGCTTGAAATGAACCCGCTCGGAATATTCATAGATGAATTCTATTGGTCAAAGATTAGACGCTAGGTCTCAAGGAATTGAAAAACGAATTAAAGAATTAGGAAATACATTATGAACCGATTTTCAAAATGCTCATTGATAGCCATGGCTAGTGTGATCAGTGCATGCACGACCCAGCCTGAACAGGTTACTTACATAGAGGCGGCAGAAATACCAACTCCTGAACCGGTTGAAAGGATAGTGGAGGTGGTGAAGCCGATGCCAATGCCAGGGCAGTTACAACGGATTCCCGAAGAAAAGCGTAAACCTAAGCCTAAAAAGGATTGGGAAGTGGTTCATGAGGCGAATAAGCACGCGAAACATAGTCCAGATAAGTATGGCTATTTTAATGCGATCATGCAGTTCGATTATGCGCCAGGAGCGCTCTATCAAATTTATTCAGCGCCGCTGAGAATGACCGATATTCAACTGCAACCAGGGGAGAAGATCTTGGGGCAACCTGCATCGGGTGATTCGGTACGCTGGAAGTTTGCACTAGGAAAAAGCATCGTTGATGGGGTTCAGCGAGAACATGTTTATATAAAGCCGACGAAACCAGGGCTCTATACATCTTTGAGCATCAATACAGATAGAAGAACCTATCACTTTCAACTGCGCAGCTATGAGAACACGTATATGGCTGCTGTTATGTGGAACTACCCTCAAGACAGTTTAAAAGAGATGCAAGAGCAGCTTGCTTTAAATAGGGCCGAGAAAGAGAAGATTACAGCTACTCAAATCAATCTGGATGCTATCAACTTTGATTATAAAGTAAAGATCAAAAAAGGTTCAAAGCCCAAGTGGAAGCCCCTACAAGTATTCGATGATGGGCGAAAAACGTTCATTAAGTTTCCAAAAGAGATGCATGCATCGGAAGCGCCTGTTTTATTCATCATATCCAATACTGGTGAAATACAATTGGCAAACTATAGGGTGAAAAATGATCACTATATTGTTGATCGCCTGTTTGATATTGCTGAATTGAGAGTTGGTCAAAAGAAACAAACCATTATCAGGATCAACCGGATCGGTAAGAAGTTGGCTTACGCTCCACGTGGAACAAGCACAAAAAGAGGATGGAAGAGGCGATAATGGTCAGCAACCCTGTACAGCAGCAAGAGCTTATTGAAGACGTTCATGCATCTAGGATTGACCCTAATGATCCTAGATTGAAGCTTGAGAAACCAATAGGCCGTACTTTGAAAAAAGGCCCGCTCGTTGGGCTGGTTATGGTGTTTGTGGGCGCGTTGTTACTGGCTTTCACGCTGGCCCTATTTGAAGAGACTGAGGCACCTGCTCAATCTGTATCAGAAGAGAGTGCCGCAGTTAATGCTTGGCAGATGACGGTTCCCTCTTTCATTACCAACGCGCCTGATAACAGTGACCCCCTCCCTCAAGTTGGATTACCAGCTTCAGAGAATCAAGTGGACCTCAATTCTCAGCAACCATTACCAAATGTGTCTAACCCATCAAGCGGTGGTCACTATGGGAGCCAAGCCAAAGGAGGTGGACCAAATAGTGATGCATCATACTATGGATACTCTTCGGTTGATCCAGAGGAAGAACAGAGAAAACGCGAACTAGAGGCGGCGCTCGGATCGGGCATACTGGTGAACCTAAAGGGCGGTGGTGATTCTTTGAATGGATTGGGGAAGAGCCAACGGCAGAATGATCAAACCATTAATAATATG
>JAYPBG010000003.1:0-2735 GCA_038124075.1 Gammaproteobacteria bacterium | reverse complement strand
AAAATAATTTATATATGATGTTTAATTTTACTCTTAATAATATGATTGATGCTTACAAAAAACAGCTATCTGATGCATCGGGTGGTGCTGGAGGTATGGGGTTTGATGGCATGCTCGGCGGTGATGGTGATCAGAACATGCAAGGCCGGAAAAATGAGTTTATGGATGGTTCGGGTAACGGTCGCAAGCACTATGTATCAAGTAGCGTCTATCAACCTCGTAGCCCTTACGAGATTAAAGCGGGATCGGTTATACCAGTATCACTCATAACGGGGATGAATTCTGATCTACCAGGCGAGGTCATCGCTCAGGTAAGAGAGCATGTATATGATTCGGTAACGGGCAACTACTTGCTGATTCCACAAGGCTCAAAACTGATGGCTCGATACGACAGTATGGTTGCGTTTGGTCAACAGAGGGCATTGGTGTGTTGGAACCGGTTGATTAGACCTGACGGCACCTCAATGGACCTAGAGTGTTCACCAGGCGTGGACCTTGCTGGACAAGCTGGCTTCGAAGACCAAGTGGACAATCATTATGGTCGTTTAGCGGGTGGTGTTGTCCTATCCTCCCTACTCTCTGCAACCGCTACTAAATCTCAAGGTTCAGTAGGAGAAGATGAAACGGATTTTGATCAAGTATTTGCGGCTAACGTAGGTTCAGAGATTAACAACGCCGGTCAGCAGATCACTAAGAAGAATTTACAGATTCAGCCAACCATTAAGATTAGACCAGGGTTTTCTGTCAATGTGCTAGTAAATAAAGATTTGATCCTGCCCCCTTTTGAATTTTGACCGTTGCGTTTAATTCAGTATTATGTGGGCAACTTATCTTTATTGAATGGTGGCTGTGTGACAACTAACGAAATGTTAAAACAGACGTCTGCGAGCGAGGCAATGATTCAGCAGCTTAAAGTTTATGCTGCTCAGCAGAATGTACTGATGAGAGATGTATATGAGAGAGCGGTGATTAACCTGATCAATCACCGTCGAGAGCTGCAAGAACAGGGCAAGAAGATGATGTATTTGGCGAGTAACCGAAAAGGTAAAGAGCTGAATATCAAGATCAAGACCAATCTTGCTAATAGGATCACGAGAATTGCTGAAACAGATGGTACGAGTGTTAGACGCTTTTTATACACTGCTTTAGTGATCTTCGCGAAGAAACATTCGCTAAACACGATAGAGATAGAGGTTGAAGATGGCTATTGATTTAAAACTGAACGTCGCTAATGAATTTGTGACTCGTCGCTACAAGTTACCCAAGGGCTTATCGGCAGAGTTGGACCTGTACATTAAAGCTGCTCAGGAGAATGCTCCAGGCGCTGATGAATCGGACGTTTTGCAGGCAATTCTTGAAAGGCACTTGAAGAAGGATCGAGGGTTTCGGGCTTGGCTTCAAGATTTTAAGAAGACGAATAAGGTGGCTGATGCAGAGGTGTCAAAGGCTAAAACAGCTGATAAGGTAGAGGCTGTGGAAGTAGTATAGATCTGCAAGTAATCATTAAAATGAACGTATATTTGAACGTACAAATATACGTTCAAATTTCTGCGAGAGATTCATGTGCGATTTGCTCATTACTCGTAATTCTAGGTATTAATCCTTTTTTATAAGCTGCTACTTGAATTTCTTCAGGCATTGTTCGAGCATCTACTATGTAACCATTTACAGATATCATCCATGTCATAGGGTTTTGATCTTGAAGGCTTGATAGGGTCCAGTTTGGGTCCATTTGGAACATATTTAACGAGTCTCGAACCGCTTTGGACTTCGATTGTCCAGAGCTTTTACTGACACCATAGGCTTTAAAGAGTTCGGATGCGCTAATATGTGGAGATTGGCTCTTATCAAATAAAAAATTAACCATTCCAATTGCATGAGTAATACCGCATGCCCAAGTGTTGGGCCTTCCTTGCCCTAGCGGTGACGGTCGTTTTCTGCATAGAGCCGCAATAGCGAATCTAATTAATTCGGCATATTCTTCATTTAAATAATTGCTGCAAAACTGATCGCTAATATCTGAGATTTGTTGATACTTGCTTTTCATTGCTTGAGGAACGCGATTAGATCTAGTGTTGTTCATATGATGCCCATGATTGTGTGATCCGGTTGACCGGAGCATAACACATTTTCTCAAATACGATCACTCCTGAGAGTAGGATTAGGCTAATTATTGAACTAATTTGGCTGGGTATATCTACCTAAGAGAAACCGTTTCGTTCATACTTTGTCTCAAGAATAAGTACCTGTATAATGACCTTACATTTCAACCAGGTATTAAAAGGTGTATTTAAATGGTTAAATCGGCCAAGTTTTGTACTGCTCTTCTTGCAATGTCTATTTCTTCCATCTCTTTTGGAAAAGACTTCAACTACAGCTACTTGCAGGCTTCTGTAGGTAAATCTGAAACTGACATAGAGGGCGAAAGCATCGATATTGATGGAGATGAGGTCTCTTTGTCTGCTCAGTTTGAACTTAGCGACAACTTTGCTGTTGGTATATCTTACCAAGATATCGATGCTGACTTTGATATTGATGGAACAGCTTTTGGTTTTGGTTTTGGTTTTTTTGGCCCTGTAGCTGATAGAACAGACTTTTTTGGTAGAGTTGCTTTCATAGATGCTGAAGTTGATACGATTTTTGGTTCTACGGATGATACAGGTCATGAGTTGAGCCTTGGTATCAGGCATGGTCTAAATGATAATTTTGAGGTGTCTGCTTCTGTTGGTTTGCTT
>JAYPBG010000002.1:20889-37901 GCA_038124075.1 Gammaproteobacteria bacterium | reverse complement strand
AGAAACAGGCCTACGTCTATATATGCTACATAATCTCACGCAAAAAGACTAATTATTTATCAAAGAAAAAACTTTAAATTTTTTTGAATTATTTGTTGACGCACGCGGAAACATGATTTAATATTAAAACCATCGAAGGCAAACATTAAACAGGGAGAGCAAACAATGTTCAGCGATGATTTACGGTTAGAAGACATTCAAGACGAAGCGGATGCAGTGGAGTACTGCATTCAGGGAGTGGTTGATAATAACCATGTACACGGCGGCTCCTGGGCCGACTGGATGGACTCGTATCACATATGTGAGGTTTACCTCGATACGTCGCACGACTGGGTTCCTGCGGACGTGAGAGAGCGCATAGAGTCGCTTGATTGGGTCAAGGTAGAGGCAGGAATTGATAAGAGGTGGGGCGAATGAGCAAGCTAGATAAAATTGTAGGTAAAACCGTCGCTGAGATACGCGGCATGGAAAAGGATTCTGAAAAGGCAGTTATAATTTTTTCGGACGG
The DNA here is from genome assembly GCA_038124075.1 of Gammaproteobacteria bacterium. GTDB lineage: Bacteria > Pseudomonadota > Gammaproteobacteria > Pseudomonadales > JAYPBG01 > JAYPBG01. The sequence continues at coordinate 37,393 of JAYPBG010000002.1, read as the reverse complement.
CTCAGAGGTTATTTTTTACCATGAGCAATCCTGCTGTGAGCACGTCAGGCTCGTGGATTTTGAGTGCGACGCAAAACCTGGGGCGCTGATAATCAGTGCTGAGGAGGTAGCGGATCACGAATTTGGTGGGGCTTACGGAAGCCTGACCTGGACTTTTTATAAAATAGAGACAAACAAGGGAGAGATTTGGATGCGATGGCTAGGGGAGTCAAACGGCTGCTACTCAGAAAGCGTCGACATAAGAGTCAAAGAGGGATCTAAATGATGTTATACGCGGTTATTATTATCTGGCTACTCGTTTTGGCAGTAGCAAATTCAAATCTATAAGGGGGATTTATGATCAAAGAGAACATCAAGAGATTACGGATTGAGCACGGCCTAAACCAGCAACAACTTGCTGAAAAATTAGGCTACAAGGGGCGAGAGAATGTCAGCAGATGGGAGAGTGGCGCGATGACTTCGAAAATATGGATGTAGAATCGTGGTACGGCCTGCCTGCCGAAGAGTGTGAAGGGCTACACTGGATCGAAGGCGGCCACCTCACTGAAGTGCAGCACATCGGCGGTGAGTGGTACGAACTTTAATCAACGAACAAGGAGATACATTATGATCAGCATTAACAACGAAATTAAATTTGAGGACATTCAAGACGAGCAGGACGCGGTTGAGTACTGCATTCAGGGAGTGGTTAACAACAACCATATCAACGGCGGCTCATGGAGCGATTGGGCTGACGCTTATCATATATGTAGCTGTTATCTAGATACCACGCACGACTGGGTTCCTGTCGACGTGAGAGAGCGTATAGAGTCGCTTAACTGGGTTGAGGTGCAGGATGGCATTGATAAGAGGTGGGGAGAATGAGCAAATTAGATAAGATTATAGGCAAAACCATTGCGAAAATATCTGGAATGGACAAGGAGTCCGTGGAGGTCGAGATACGTTTCGAGGACGGCGCAGAGATCACTTTCTGGCACGAGCAAGAGTGCTGCGAGGACGTCAGGCTTGTAGATTTTGAGTGCGACACAACGCCTGGAGCGGTAATCATTAGCGCTGAAGGGGTTGAGGACCGCTACGCAGGTGATACATGGACATTTTATAAAATCGAGACAACAAAAGGGGAGATCTGGATGAGATGGATGGGGGAGTCAAATGGGTATTACTCCGAGGAAGTGGATATAAAATTCAAAGAGGGATCTAAATGATGTTATACGCGGTTTTAATAATCTGGCTACTCGTTTTAGTAGTAGCCAATTCAAACTTATAGGAGGATTGCATGATCAAAGAGAACATTAAACGACTACGAATCGAACACGGCCTAAACCAGCAGCAACTTGCTGAAAAATTAGGCTATAAGGGGAGGGAAAACATAAGCAGATGGGAGAGCGGCGACAGAAAGCCGAATCTTGCTAACCTGCTGAAAATAGCCGGTGCTTTTGACGTGTCGATAAAGGTGTTATTAGAGGAGAGTGTTGAAAATGATTAATATTATTATGCTGGCGAGCGCGTTTTTGATTGGTGAAGTAGAAAATGGCATCATGCACAAGGATTGTATTTACGAATATTTAGGCACTAGATACACGATCACGATCGAAGCGTACAAGATGTGCCCGATTAGTATTAAGGTTTAAGCAAAAGGGGTCATTATGTAGTTGACTCCTCACGGGTTACATGTAATAATATAGGTATGAATATGAATATGAGTGATAGTGAAAAAAACGCACAAAAGCAACGATCTTTTAGGCAAAGAAAGATCGAAAAGGGCTTGATGTATGTGCAAGTGTGGGTGCCTGTCGATGAAGTGGAGCAGGTTAAAGAGTATGCAAAAAAGTTAAGGGAGAAGAAGGTTTAAAAGTGGTAAAATAGACAGACGAAAAAAAGCCCCGTTGAGAGCGGGGCTTATACTACACAATGCACTACAACTAACTTGATAACAGGAGCATAACATATATGAGCGCAAAAGCAACCTTTTGGGCCTGGGGTATTGAGTTACCAGCGGCTACAAAACTAGTTTTATTATCTCTATCTAATTACGCAAATGACCAGGACGAGGCATGGCCAAGCTATGAGACCATGTCAAAATCTTGCGGCATGGACCGTCGAACAGTGATTAGACATTGTGCAAAACTTGAGGATATGGGGCTGATATCTATCAAGAAGCGCAAGATCAAGAAAGATCAAAACACATCCAATATATATAAATTATTGATACAAATAGAACCTCAAGGGGTAGTGTCAGAGAGTCACCACCTAGTGTCAGAGAGTCACCAGGGTAGTGTCAGAGAGTCACCCAAACCTAACAAAGAACCTAACAAAGAAAATATATATACGTCGAAAGCAGCAGAGCCAAAGGCTGACTGCGAAGCCATACCTTACAAAGATATAGCTGATTGCTATCAGGATATATGGAAGAAGAAAGTTAGAGTGCTATCTGATAACCGAAAAAGGAATATAAGGGAGATATGGAGAATGGACGCTAAGCATCAAAATATTGAATTCTGGGCTCAGTATTTTAGATATGCTCAAAAGAGCCAATTCTTGAGCGGATATGAGACGGGATGGAAAGCGGATTTTGATTTCCTGATTAACAAAAACAAATTCATAAAAATAATTGAAGGATCTTATCATAAATAATGTTGACACAAGCGGTAATGTATATTAATCTATTAACATAGCAAGGAGGCAACATGTACGAAACAAGCGTTCTAGGATCAATCCTTATAGACTCAAGTCTGATAGAAGCAATGGACGAGTATTGCTCTATTGACGACTTCGAAGACGAGCAGGTGCGCTTTGCTCTGAAACTTGGTAAAGAGTTATCGGAAGCAGGGAAGCCAGTCACATTAGTCACATTGAGTGACAGGTTCCCCAAAAACAACCAATCTCAGTTTTCGTCTTTCGTGAAATTCATCGGTCAAACGGCTGCGAACACCCCTTCTACTGTTAACTTCAAACAATACTGTCTCAGCGTGCGTGAGAAGGCCGACATGAGGCGTTTAGTCGATGCGGCTAGCAATACATTGAGAATCGCTGGCGACTCGTCACGGAGCTTAGAAGAGCGTTTAGACGCATGCCAACAGATGATGTTAGATGCGGTAGAACGTAAGGAAGACACACTGAAAAACTCTAAACAACAGATCAAAGGACTTGTTGACGACCTAGAACAAATTATAAACAGCGGTGGCAAGGTCGGATTGCAGACAGGTTTTAAGGACATTGATAACCAAATCTTAGGTATGAGTCCTGGCGAACTGTATACAATTGCAGCAAGGCCGGCCATGGGTAAAACCAATCTTGCTGTTAACATCTTTTCAAACATCGTTAGACAAGATAAGTCCGCGTTGTACATATCATTAGAAATGACTCACGAGGAGCTACTGAAGAGGATGGCGGCCGATTGGACCGATACTTATGTTCAAAAATTCAACACGGCTCAACTAGATTCTGAGGAATGGGCAAGATTAACTAATTCGTTTGCAGCTCAGTATCAGAACCTGAATGGTTACATTGACGACGACTCTACACAAACCACAGGTTCGATCAGAGCAAAGGCAAGGAGGATAGCTAAGCAGCATAAAGGCTTAGACCTTCTTATTGTTGACCATATTGGATTGATTGATCATGGCTTAGACAATGAAACTCAAGGATTGTCTAGAGTGTCAAGGGAGTTAAAGAGGATGGCTAAAGATCTTGAGTGTCCTGTAGTAGCTCTTTGCCAACTTAATAGGGATTGCGAGAAGAGACCTGATAAACGGCCACTATTGTCTGACTTAAGGCAAAGTGGATCAATAGAGCAGGATTCTGACGCTGTTTTGATGATCTATAGAGATGAGTATTACAACGAAGATTCCAAGGCTAAACGAGTAGCGGAGGTTCTAAGGCGTAAGGTAAGAAAAGGGCAAACAGGAACAACTTTTTTGAGAACTGAGTTTGAATATTCCAGGTTTTCAGAAATTGATCAAAATCAAGAGATTGAACAGGGAGGTGATTATTTTGACTACTAAAAAACTGCCAACTTTGGAAAGGCTAAACGAGATTTTGGATTACAATCCTGAGACTGGGGTTTTTAGGTGGAAAAAGTCAACAAACAGGAGGATTAAAGTAGGCGCTATTGCTGGAGCGAATCACAATGAAGGGTATAGGAAGATTCAGATTGATGGCGCCCGGTACTTTTCTCATAGACTAGCGTGGAAAATGCATCACGGTCATGATCCGAAAGATCAGATTGACCACATTAATGGCGTTAAGAATGACAATAGAATTCAAAATCTTAGAGAGTGCACGCACGCTGAAAACGCAAGAAACAGGGGTAAGACTAAGGTTAATAAAAGCGGCTATAAAGGCGTGTATCTTCATAGAGGTAAATATAGGGCGGGGTTTTGTTTGAGCGGCAAAAAAACGGACTTAGGACTCTACGACACAGCAGAAGAGGCGCACGAGGCTTACAAAAAGGCAGCGAAAGAGTACCACGGATATTTTTACAACGGAGGGAGAAATGAACATTGAATACATTTTTAACGATTTAAGAGCATTTTTAAGTGGTGAAGTTTACGAGTTAGAGAGGGAGGCTCACAAAATAACTCAACTAATGGGGTCTATCGAACAGATAGATAAAGTCAGGCTTTTAGAGGGAATTTCTAGCATAACCGATGGAATTAAGAAATTAAACGAAACAATTGAGGAGGTAAAAAATGTTAATTTTGACTCGGAGAGTAGGTGAAACTTTGATGATTGGCGATGAGGTTGCCGTAACGATACTGGCGGTAAAAGGGAATCAGGTTCGGATAGGTGTGGATGCTCCTAAAGAAGTAGCCGTGCACCGTGAAGAGATCTATAAGAGGATTAAAAAGAATGAAATGGCGTGAAGACGGAATAGACCCGCGATCGTACAATCAAGCGCTTATTGATGTTGATTGTATGGTGTGTGACGCATTTGATTACCCGGTTTTATGGAGAATATATAGGAGATTTAGCAGGATGGTGTCTAAGATGATGATTAGGGATGATAAAGGCAGGGTTATTTGATGCAAGGTAATTTTCTACATTTAAAAAGCGTGGAGGAGGCAAGGGAAACTATATACAGGTATATAGAAGCCCACGCATCTAAACTGATCGAGGCAGGCAAGGATGTTGCTGTAAAGGTGGAGGAGTATAAACCTAATCGATCTTTGTCTGCTAATGCTTTGTATTGGATGTGGATGAAAGAAATGAGCGAGCATTTTAGTCGGAAAACATCCTATTCAAAAGACGATATGCACGACTTAATGCGACATAAATTTTTAGGATGGGATAAGGAGAAGCGGATAGGCAAAACGGTAATAGCGGCAACACTGAGGAGCACGAGAAAGCTAAATACTGCTGATATGTGCCACTATATGGAGAAAATAAACGCATGGGCGGCTGATAACGGCTTGTTATTAACTGATCCGATAGATTCGCAATATAGGAAATTTTTAAATAAACAGGAGGGTTAACATGTACACGGATAATCAAGACCAAACTTTTAAATCAACAGTAGAGACAAAAAGAGCTGATAGAGAGCGGATCGAAGCTCAAACTAAGGCGTTTTTAGAGAGCGGTGGTAAGATTAAAAAGCTCGCATCGATCTATACAGGCTACGTACCAAAGCCGCGAGCTTTCACATTCAGCGAAAAATCAGGAAGAACCGAGCAAGATAGAAAGCAAAGGATAGCGCACGTTAAGGTGGTAAAAACAAGCACGGAAGAGGAGCGCAGCAAATTTGCGAGAGAGCAATATAGAATCTTAAAAGAGAAGAACCCGAAAATTCTCAAGAAAACGGCAATTGAGATAATTGGTGAAATTCTTTTTGAAAATGGCTACAAAGTTAGTGAGTTTGAACCCTATTCATCAATGACAATTACGAGGTATTTGAGACATGTATAAACAATGGCGATACACAAGCTTGGGTAAAGATTTAATAGATGACTGGGCAGAGCGCAAGAGTGCGAAAGAGTTTAGGGCAATCATGATAGCTAACATTGAAAAGTACTGTAGGCGATATGGTAAGAAAGATGAGTGCTTATCTGAAGCCAAGAAAATAGCGGATTACGCTGCAAGGTTAGTAGATTATGAGATTAGAGCGGCGGAGGATGAATGATGAAATTTAAAAAATTCAAGGAAAACGTTGAAAAATGGGCGCGCGTCAGAGGTATATACGACGAGTCTACAGAAGCTCATCAACAAGCTAAGGCTTTGGAGGAGATAGGCGAGTATTTAACGGCTGAAACTGATGATGAAAGGATGGATGCTATTGGCGACATTGCTGTATGTATTGTCAATGCTGCAAAACTTGATGACTCAATGAGGCCGCTGGAATTTAATTTGTGGGGGTACGGAGATTCTGAATTGTCAGAAGTAGGCGGTTATGTCATAGATGGAAACTACGAATCGGCGTTAAGCTCACTGGCAGATTACGCTTTATCAGAAGGGCGCGATATCTTGGGCTGTTTAGAGCAAGCATGGAACGAAATTAAGGACAGAAAAGGGATGATGATAGATGGCAAATATGTTAAGTGGGAAAACTTGACAGGTGAACAGCGGGAAGAGTTTGAACGACGAGATCACGCTAATACATTAATACGACAATGAGGGACTAATCATGGTAAAACGGACGCCTGCCGATAATTGGTTTTCTAAATGTGTGCGAGCTAGAGCGAATTGGACCTGTGAGTATTGCGGTATAGATCTGACAAACGACAGAGGTAGGCTCCATTGCTCTCATTTTATCTCGCGAGGTTATAACGCTACTAGATATCATCCCCTCAACGCCTTTGCTCATTGCTATGGATGCCACCAGAAGTTGGGGGGTGGTCGCTGGGGTGGTGGTAACGTGGCTGAGTTTACGGCGCATTATGATGACGTGTACGGCAGCGAGAATAGAGAGTTGATGAGGCTTATGTCTAAGATGCCTTTTTTAAAGCATAAGCATCACATAAAGCCAATGTCTGACTGGTATAGACCGATCTTTAGAGATATGGAGCGCAGGCGAGAACAGGGCGAAGACTCTAGAATTGAGTTTGACGAGTACCCGGAGTTGACAACCATGGCAAATAAGATAAGCTTTGAATTTGATTAGGGGTTGATCAGTAAGGGTTGGGGATGTTAGAGGAAAAAGCGTTTGAGCTGCTCTTGAGTAGAGAGCATGGCGGGATTTTTGCGGCGGGGATCTTTTTGGGAGCCGGGGGAGCTTGGTATTTTGTGAGTAAATTCATATTGACGCCTTTGCGGGCGCAAATCGCGGAGCTTAAGAGGGAGATGTACGAGCAAGAGGCGCAATGCATGGAGAGGATGGACGAGCTAGACCGAAGGGCGCAAGCTAATCAAATCGCCAATCAAGCTGAAATTAAGCGTCTTAATAACGTCATGATAGATCTTCTCTTAGAAAGAAACGAGTCGATAGGGAAACGTATGGATGCCATTGAAGGCGCGATAACTGGAGCGTTCAAGGGAAACAGTGTATAATAACAGTTATTTGTCGGGGATAAATAATGGCGTATATACTGGGACAGACAAAAGGTAAGATTGGGACGGGTGGTAGCGTTACTGTAAATCTTCCCACCCATGCTGTTGACGACGTCGTATTTGTTCTGGTTTCAGGTCTCAATAATAATCCGCACACCGGTCCTGGCGGTTCTTGGCAAACTCACACAATGTCTGATCCTGGCTCGGCTGACACGGTTTTATACTATCAACGCGTTGTAACAGCACCACTATCAGACCCATCGATAACTTGGACCGGCACCACTTTTGACGCTGGCACGCTTGCTTTTGTAGTAAGAGGCGCGGATGTATCAACAGCCACATCATGCATAGATACGTCAAGCGAGTCTGCAAGCGGTTCGGCTTGGTCTGTTACTACTCCTGCATTAACTCTGACTGATTCCAATCAATTAATAGTTCTATTGACCGCTTCGGAACGTTCGACGGAAGCTTCATTTCTTGGCGCTGGCCAAGGTACAGAGGTCGCATATTTTCGTGAAGGCACTGATTTTTGTATTGGTGTTAGCTACATATACGATCAAAACACAACGAGTGACACCTATACTGCTTACATTAATCACACGTCAACTGGCGGCATAGGCATTTACGCTATTGCTATTAAAGATAACGGTAATGGCGACGTAAAGGGTTACGCTAAAGCAGGCACAGCGGCTGACTTAGTATATTTTAATATTGGTGATCAAGGTGAGGCGGTAACAGGTCAAGTTGACGTTACCTCAGTAAGCTTTACGCCTCAAATTTCTTCCATTACGAGCAATGAGAGTTCAGTAACTCAGACCACCGTAAACGATTCTTTTACGAATGGAAGCGCTTTAGGCCGACTGTATACTGAAGATATCGGCTATGGTATGCAGTCAAATTCCGGTGAGATACCTGATCTTATTATAAGAGGCATTGAGTTCACATCTACTGTTGATCTTTCTAATACGAAATTAAGTATATCGTGTGCTGCGCAAGGTAAGCATACAGATTCTTTGGATAACTTAGGCAGGTTGATAGGGTTTGGGGATAATACCAATGCTTCGTTATTCGAGTATGAGGGTGGTGATGCAGCGGTAAAGACGTCACAAGGTGTGCAGACATACGTAATAGATACATCCGCAACTGGTTACGAGATTGATACCTTTGGTGCAGGTTCTTTGAATTGGGCGGCTGTGAAACATGTCATACACGGATGGAAACCTTTTTCATATTCGGGCCAATATGTTTATGTTGGTGCGCTGTATAATCTTGGCGTAATGGAAATGCTAGGCGGTAGCACAACTTTCCCCTGTTCTTTTGTTGACGTTGTGGCCGCTGTATCGGCAGGCGCTTTAAATACTGTATCAAATCAAATAGGGCAGTCAGGTTCACAGTTTTTTTCGGTTCAGGATATCGCTATTGGTGACGGCTCGGATGATATCTACTGGAATTCACAGTACCAATCTATAGAGTTTCCGCCAGCTTACAATTATTCAAATGGCGTTGTGCAGGTTCAAGCTGATGCTGGAGCATATGAGCTATCTATAAACGTCACAGCAGGTTCTACGGTTACTCTGGATACAACAACAATAAACATGGGTAACTATCACGGATTTACGATAAAGGCGACTACAAGCACCTCCGCGTCTTATAGTTTCGCAGGCGCTACAATTCTAAATGCTGATCCCACTTTAAACGACATCGGCGCGGCAATTAGTAATCTAACGTTTTCGGGCTGTAAAGAGATCGTTAAAAACGCTTGTGATTTAAGCGGTGGCGGATGTGTTTTAGATGCGTGCGTAGATACCTATTGTGTAACTGTTACGACTCAAGCAGAGTTCGAGGACCTAAAAAACGTCAGCTTTACCAATAATGACTATTCTATAAGAATTACAGGCAATCACGGTGGAGCCACCTGGAGTTTGGCGGGCGCTACTGTAAGCGGCGGTACTGGATCGTATGATATAAGATATGAGGGTACCGGTACTCTTACAGTAGAAGCTGATTCAGGAAGCGGATGGACTCAAGTTAGAGCTGAAGCAACGGTTGGGACTCTGACAATATCAGCGCCTACTTTATCACTTACCGTTAACTCTTCGGAAGCAAGCTCTGATATCAAGATCTTTGATACTAATACTCAGACGATTGAGGCAAGCACGACCGGGACGACTGTTAACACAACGGCGACGGGCACGTATGACTGGACAGTACAAAAGGCTGGATTCTTACCGCAAAGGGGAACAGGTGTAGCATTAAGCGGATCTAGCGTAACGGTAGACGTAACATTAGTTGCTGATCCTGTTTACTCATCAAGTCACGGCTTAACGTTTACGACTGATTACAGCTATAATGCGTCAACACGTGTAATGACAATCGTAGCGAATCAAGAAGGCCGAGACCTTTATTCTGCATTGATAGATGATTTTATCTCGGAAACCTCTTTGAGGAACTGCCCGTTTCCTTTAGTCGCGGTCGGTCCTGACAGAATCGATTTTGCGGCGGTGGGGTATTACAACACAGCTACTACCGTAGGAGCCACGATAGATAGTGGAGATATCCAATTCTGGAAAGGCGCGGGGATGGAGTGGGAGCACGACACAACCGGCAATCCGACTAAAAAATTCTACAGTATTAAATCAGCCAACACGTTACAAACTGGCTCAGTTGTTGGTTATACGCAGGTTAATAACGGAACTGCTTCAGCGGCTACATTGGTAAGCGATAAGGTTAACGAGGTCATTCAGTTCTTCGAGGACACGAACGGGGACGGCACGCCAGACTACAACTATACCGGACACTTGCTATTTAAAGGCTTTAAGACCGGATATTATCAAGCAAGATGGGATGTGATAAACGATTCGGGGGTTAGCACGTTAGAGCCATACGAGTACACTATTAACCTTCTTCAAGACGCTATCGCAGGGACAACGGGCGATCAGTCTATAACGATAACAACTCTAACAGATCATACATCTAGTCCTAAAGTTGTGGGTAGTAAGAACTTCGATTATGAATTAGTCGATCCTGGAACTAATACTGCTGAAAACCTGTTATCGCAGTTTAACTACGATGTGTTTAATGCGGTAAATACCTCGATTAGCGGCACGCTATACACGTCTTATAAAGCGTTTGATCTACCCGACTTAATCATAGAAGCAGGTGCAAACTACGAAACAGAAAGGGGCTATTTCGAGGGTGATGGAGCTGTAACAGATTTAAGCGGCGTGTATCTATCGAGATCAGCAGCAGATCATCCGAATATTTCTAGATTCCAATCTAACGACGGTACCTATTACGTTCCTGCGGTTGTATCCAATATTAACGTTTCAGGGATGCCGACGGCTGGGGCCAATATTAGATTACAGATTCACAATGAAACAGCAAAAACGGCGAGCACATGGGCGGCAACAACTGCATATAGCTTAGGTGATAAGGTCTTAAGATCAACGGGATTAGGTACAGAGCAAACCGCCGGTTTATACATGGTTTGTACAACGGCAGGAACGAGTGGTGGAGGAGAGCCTACATGGGATACTGTTGTAGGCAATACAACGGCTGATGGTACGGTTACTTGGACGACATACGCAATACTATTCTACGACGCTGACCCTGCTTCAGCGAGCTATGCAGATTCTTATACGGACGGTGAGGAGTTTATAGACGGCGATACATGGAGAGTAAGATTTGCGGAGATGAATGGGGCTACGAGCTTTAAAACGTATGAAAATACCGGCTTAGTAGGTTCTACAGGGTTTTCTGTTGTCGTTTCTGTCACTGCTGATTCTGTTTATGCTACTAATGCAATTGACGGATCAAGCACTACAGTAACGAATAAATTCACTGCTGATTTCACTAATAATGAAATAGACCTAGACACTAATACAGATTTCAAAGGCACCGAGGCCTACGCTTATTATTGCTATGAGTTGACTGAAAGTAATGGAATGTACACGATTTGGGGCGCGATGACTGCTTTAGATGAATCTAATTATAGAAACGAAGTAAGCATATTTAGCATATTCCTTGACGAAACAGCGGGTTTTGTTAAGCAGACGGATTCAGTCAGGTTGTTTAGGAGTGACGGCACACGACCAGCCAGAGATCCAACTACAGGAGGTAATGGAATCGAGGTTAACTGGAGAAATCCCGTTTATGGTTATGATGCTGGGGGTGGTGGTTTTACCGCTTCAGATAGGGCTACTCTCGACGCAGCAGCTACACAAGCAAGCGTAAATACTATCGATTCTAACGTTGACGCTATTCTATTAGATACGGCAGATATGCAACCTAAACTAGGTACTCCGGCTAGTGACATAAGCGCAGACATTGCAGCAGTTAAAGCAGAGACAGCATTGATTGTAGCGGACACAAACGAACTACAGGGAGACTGGGTAGACGGTGGTAGGTTGGATCTAATATTAGATGCAAGGGCTTCACAAAGCAGTGTAGACGGCTTAAACGACATATCAGCAGCAGATGTTAACGCACAATGTGATACAGCTATAAGCGATGCCTCGTTAGCAACAGCGGCTAGTGTAGCAACGGTAGATTCTAATGTTGACGCGATAAAAGCTAAGACGGATCAATTAACATTTACTAAGGCTAATGAGTTAGATACTAATATCCAGTCTGTTAATGATGTTACCGTAACGGGTACAGGTGCAGATGGAAATGAGTGGGGGCCTTAATGGCTAGTTCATGGAGTTTAAGCTGGGGCAGTTCGTGGGGAAGTTCGTGGGGACCAATATCTACAGAGGTATGGACTCAACAAACCAATGATTTATCGACTTGGACTTTAGCAGCTAATGACTCAACGAGCTGGGTTAATCAGACTGTAGACGTGACAAGCTGGACAGTTGTCGCAAATGTCAATACAATATGGGGTGTACAGAGCGTTGATTCTACAAGTTGGACTTTGCAAAGCAATGATTCAACAAGTTGGTTAGGGCAGGCTTTAAATAGCAATGCGTGGACAGTACAGAGTGATAATGGTGAGGCTTGGTCAAATACGTCAACAGATAATACAAGTTGGAGTGATCAAGCAGATGACGCTACTGGCTGGAGTCAGCAGTCTAATGATAACACTGCTTGGATACTACAGTAGTATTATTTAGTTGGAGGATAGCATGCCAGCAGGCAAGAAATATGGCGGTAGAGTAAAGGGGACGCCGAACAAAAAGACACAAGGCGTTATCGATAAACTGGCTGAACTGAAGTGTGATCCGATCGAAGGCATGGCAAAGATAGCAGAACAAGCTATGTCTGAAGGTGATTTACCATTGGCTGGTAATATGTATAAAGAGCTAGCGCAGTATGTGGCACCGAAACGAAAAGCTATGGAGATAAGCGGAGATAAGGATGCGCCTTTAGCTATTACTCAAGTAGAGAGGACTATAGTTGATACTCAAACGAAAGGTAGCTAGGGTTTTTCAGCCTCTTTTGGATGATGCTCGTTACAAAGGAGCTCACGGCGGTAGAGGAAGCGGGAAAAGTCATTTCTTTGCTGAGCAGCTTATTGAGGACTCATTGTGCGAGCGTGGCTTATTAAGCGTATGTATTAGGGAAGTACAAAAGAGTCTTAAAGAGTCGGCATATCGGTTGTTAACAGGCAAGCTGAAGGAATTGAATCTGGGAGAGAAGGACGGCTTCAAGATTTGGAAGGATCGAATCGAAACACCCGGAGACGGTCAGATCATATTTCAGGGCATGCAAGATCACACAGCGGAGAGTATTAAATCTCTGGAAGGCTTTAAGAGAGCATGGGTTGAAGAGTCTCAGACGTTATCAGCTCTTTCAATGCGTCTGTTAAGACCGACAATTAGGGCTGAGGGATCGCAGATATGGTTCTCATGGAATCCGAGAAGAAAGAATGATCCTGTTGACGAACTTTTAAGACAAGGAGAGCCGCCTACTAATTCAGTCGTTGTACAGGCTAACTGGTCTGATAACCCCTGGTTCCCGAGTGTGTTAGAGGCTGAACGAGTAGATTGTTATCACCAAGACCCTGACCAATACGGTCATATATGGGATGGGGATTACATAAGCGTTGCTGAAGGCGCTTATTACGCTAAGCACTTAGCGTTAGCTAGGAAAGATGGAAGGGTAGGAAGACTTAGAGAAGATCCTTTATTACCTTTTAAACTGTTTGTGGATATCGGCGGGACAGGCGCTAAAGCTGACGCTTTCTCAATGTGGGCTGCTCAATTTGTCGGGAAAGAGACAAGAGTTTTGAATTATTACGAGGTTCAAGGCCAACCGTTAGAGCACCATTTGAATTGGATGCGAGAAAGCGGCTATACTAAAGCTAATACAAAGGTTTATCTGCCTCACGATGGTTCAACAAACGATAGAGTTTATGACGTTTCGTACGAATCAGCGTTTAAGCAAGCAGGCTATCAGGTAGAAGTAATACCAAACCAAGGAAAAGGTGCTGCATCAAAAAGGATCGAAGCAGGTAGAAGAGTATTTAGTAACTGCTGGTTTGATTCTGAGAAGTGCGAAGGTGGCTTAGAAGCTTTGGGTTGGTATCATGAGAAGAAAGATGAAGCTAGGAATATAGGATTAGGCCCTGAACACGACTGGGCTTCACATGGTTCTGATGCGTTTGGATTGATGGCGATTGTTAGAGAGAGACCTACACCGAAGTGGGATAAGATTAAATACCAAAACCAGGGGATTGTATGAGCATACGGCTAACAGTAGAAGTTAATAAACTTAAAGAGCAAGTGTTAGAGCTGCAAAAGCAGGTGGCAGAGCTTAAAGAGCGGAAGAAACCAGGGCCAAAACCTAAGGCTGTTGTAAATGGCTAAAATGAAAGATCATGAACTACTAGCGATAGTAGAACAAGCGAGAGATGACGCTGTAAAGAATCAAGGGAAGTTTGTAAGCGACTCTGAAGAGTTTCTACAGTATTACCTTGGTCACCCTCTTGGCAATGAAGTTGAGGGGCAATCAAGCGTTATCAGTACTGATTGTTCGCAGGTAGTTGATAGTGACATGACCTCTCTTGCTCGGATGTTTCTCGGGCCTCAGGAGGTTATGGAATTTACGCCTCAAATAGGCTCTGAGGCTGACGTTATTGAGGCAGAGCAGAAGACCAAGTACATTAACTATCTGATAAGAGGTCAACAGGACTCATTCAGGATTATTCACGGATGGCTTAAAGATGCTCTTATACAGAAGATTAGCGTATTAAAATACGAGTATTACGAAGAAGAGAAGGTTAGGGTTAAAGAGTTCGATAACTTATCTGATGATGAGCTTATCTTATTAACTGAAGACCTGAAGAACCTTGAAGATGAGTTTGAGATTGTAGGGCGCGACCGAGACGAAACCGGCAACTACATCAAGATAGAGCTTAAGAGAACAGAGAAGGGTGTTAGATACTCTAAGATACCTCTTGAAAACTTTGTCGTTTCTCGTAACGCCACATGTAAAGATGATGCCGAGATTGTCGGAGATATTACTTTAATCTCTAAAGGTGATCTCATAGGTATGGGTTACGACGAGGAGCTTGTTAAACGTTTACCATCGAAAGAGCACAGCGTTAAAGACTCCAACCTATCAGCTGTTAGATTCCATTCTGAAGGTGGTGAGGACATATCAGAAGACGTTAAGCATTGGGCGTCTGAAGAGGTAGAAGTATCCGATCTTTATATCTTAGTTGACTATGACGGCGATGGATTAGTTGAAAGAAGACGTGTAATACTTGCTGGTAATGAGATCTTAGAGAATGAGCAATTAGATCACGTTCCCTATGCTCTTTTATCTGCTGATTTGATGCCTGACTCTCTTATTGGTAGGTCATTAGTAGAGATTACTAAAAAGACTCAAGACATCAAAACGGCAATGTATCGACAGATACTTGATAACATGTATCGTGTAAATAGTGCGCGTGTTGTCGTTAACGATATGGATACAAACATTGATGACTTACTTGTTAACAGACCAAACGGGATTGTAAGGACTAACAACCCTACTCCTGCTAATGCTGTGGCTATGTTGCAAACTCCATACATTGGAGACAAAGCTTTACAAGTAGTTCAATACGTTGATTCAGTACGTCAACAAGATACGGGTGGGATCATAGCTAATCAGGGTTTAGACTCTGACCAACTACATAACGAGACAGCAACACGGTTCAAAGGCGTTGAGAGAGCCGCTACAGCTAAGGTGGAGCATATAGCAAGGGTATTTGCTGAGACAGGCTTTAAAGAGCTATACGAAGGCATGGCGTGGCTTGTGTCGCACTACCACAAAAATAAGGTTGAGATCATCTATCAGGGCGAACAGATGATGATTGATCCTAGGTTCTGGAAGTATGACCATAGCATACGGTCTAATGTTGGATTAGCCGCGAGTACGGACGAGGCTTTAACGTCAAACTTAGGCAATATCCTGACAGCTCTATTGTCGTTTAAAGAGCAAGGTATGACTCTTGTTGACGAGAAGAAGATATTTAATACCATGGATAAGATCATTAAATCTATGGGGATGCATTCTTCGCAAGAGTTTGTTAATGATCCTGAGAAACCTGAACAAGTCTTAATGGCTGAGAACGAACAACTGAAGATGATGGTTGCTCAGTTACAACAACAAGTTCAATCTAATCCTATAGCTGAAGCTGAGATGATCCGAGCGCAGGCTAAACTATCTGAAGCAGAGAACAGGCAGCAGATAGAAGCGGCTAAGATGCTACAGAATCAGGACCAGTTCGAGCAGCAGCTAGAATATGACTATACAAAACTAGAAGTTGACGCAGCTACAGACATAATAGGGAAAGGCGTAAGTGGATAAAGATTTAAAAAACAAGGCTCATAACTCCATTTCAAGAGCAGAAAGAGCGAGAATGATTATGCAAGACGAGATGCTACAAGAGGCATTAACGTCGATTAAAGGAGAGATTTACGCTAAGTTTCAGCGGACCAAGTACGACGAAACAGAACAGCGTGATGAATTATGGCGCAAGACGCAGGCTATTAATGCGTTTGAGTCATATTTAGAGCGAGTCATGACCGACGGG
>JAYPBG010000002.1:0-20789 GCA_038124075.1 Gammaproteobacteria bacterium | reverse complement strand
TTATTGGCTCAAGAAACTTTAAAACTTAACCAATAGGAACACCCTTTTATGGATTTCGACAACTCTATATCAAGAGCCGAAAGAGCCAGAATGGTCATGCAAGACGAGATGTTACAAGAGGCATTAACGTCGATTAAGGGAGAGATTTACGCTAAGTTTCAACAGACCAGGTACAACGAAACAGAACAGCGTGATGAATTATGGTGCAAGACGCAAGCTATTAATGCGTTTGAGTCATATTTAGAGCGAGTCATGACCGACGGGTTATTGGCTCAAGAAACTTTAAAACTTAACCAATAGGAACACCCTTTTATGGATTCCGATAACGCCGACGCATTAGCGTTTTTAAGATCTAAGCGAGCAGACGACACTCAAAGTGCACCCGAAGCGAGCGAGGAGAACCACGTTCATGAAAGTGAAGAAGTGGATGCCGACTCTGACTTGGAAGATGAGGCGCAACAGGAAGAAACGATTGAAACTTATGACGAGGAAGAGGAATCATACTTCGACATTGACGGCGAAGAGATCACCCTCAACCAAATCAGAGAGTGGAAGCGCGGATTCTTGAGAGAATCAGATTATACGCAAAAGACTCAGTCTTTGAGTGCGGAGCGTAAAGAGTTTGAAGGGATGAAGGCTAAAACGCAGGAGAAGCTGCAAAAGCTTGATTCCACAATCTCTGATCTTGAATCTCTATTGCAGACTGAAGAAGATGCTATTGATTGGGACGAACTGATTGAGACAGATCCTTCTCAGTATTTGAAGCTACAAAAGAAGCAGGCCGATAGACGTAGTAAGCTAAAGGCAGCTCAAGATAAGCGACAAGCTGAGGTGAGTAAAGCTCAAGAGGATTATCTCAAGCAACAGATGGTTAAAATGCGTGAACTAGCGCCTGATTGGATAGATGAGACTGGGAAGTATACAGATTCAATGTCTAGTGATATAGGTAATATTCAAGCATATTTACAGTCTAAAGCTTTTTCTTCTGACGACATTAACCAGGTTGTTGACGCGAGGTTATGGGCAGTATTTAGGGATGCGGCTAGATACAATTCTCTAAAAGACAAAAAGCCTAGTGTTGACAAGCAAATGAAAAAAGCGCCAAAGGTCATCAAGCCCACTAAAGGATCTCGAAAGGCTGTCAAACCGTCTCGTTTAGATGATGCAGCCAAGCAGTTTAAAAGGTCTGGAAGTGAGAAAGATGCCTTGGCTTATTTAAAAGCTAGGAGAAACTAAAATGGCACAGCCAGCAGATACTTTTTCAAGTTATGACGCAGTGGGGAACCGAGAGGATCTTTCGGACTTCATCTCAATGATTTCACCAACCCGTACTCCTTTTCAAAGCGGAATAGGCCGACGTTCAGCTACTTCTACTAAAGTAGAATGGCAGCTAGATTCGTTGGCCGCTGCTTCCGGTTCGAATGCAGTGATTGAAGGGGATGATGCAACTACTGATGCATCAACCGCTACGTCTCGAGTGTTTAACTACACTCAGATCCTAGACAAGGTGCCTCGTGTTACCGGTACTCAACGAGCCCTTGATTCAGCCGGTAGAGCTGATGAAATGGATTATCAAATCATGAAGCGCACTAAAGAGATCAAACGAGATCTTGAGACTTCATTACTTGCTAATAACGCTCAAGTAGCTGGTAACGACACCACAGCACGCGAGATGGGTGGGGCTGAGTCTTGGATAGCAACTAACACAAATCTAGGTAGCGGTGGTTCAGCTCCAACTGGTGACGGCACTGACGCACGTACAGGCGGTACTGATCGAGCATTCACTGAATCTCTTTTAAGTGACGTTATTAAGCAATGTTACGACTCAGGTGGTGAGCCCGGTACTATTTCGACTGGGTCCTTTAATAAGCAGGTCCTTTCACAGTTTAGCGGTGGCTCTACGTCTAATATCGACGCAGAGAAAAAGACCATTGTTAACGCTGTAGATGTGTATGTGTCAGACTTTGGCACGATGGCTGTTGTTCCTAACCGTTTTCAGGTGGCAGAATCTGTTCTGGTGCTTGAGATGGATAAGTGGGAAATTGCAGAGCTTCGACCGTTCCAACGAATGGACCTTGCTAAGACTGGCGACACAGACCGAGTGCAGTTGTTGATGGAAGTTACTCTAGTTTCTGTCAATGAAGCGGCCTCGGGCATTATCTCGGACCTTACTACAAGTTAATGAAAGCTCTTTACTTTAAGGAGGTGATCAATGTCTGCTTTTGACGGTAATGTGTCGTTTTTAAACGGCTATCTCGCAGATATCTCTACAGCTGGTCAGTGTTATATACCAGTTCCTGATAATTGTGAGGGTGAAATTATCGAAATACGCTCGGCGCTCGGAGGCGCTATTGGTACTGCTGATGCTACTCTTACTCCAAAGATTGGCGGCACTGCGGTAACTAATGGCGCTATTACTGTGACACAAAGTGGTTCAGCGGCTGGTGATGTAGATGTATCACGACCAACCGGGGCCAGGACTGTAGCGGCTGGTGATGCCATCGAGATTGAAACCGATGGCGCATCCAGTAACACAGTTGAAGTGTTCTTTACTGTAGCGATTTTACGTTAATACAATGCCCTCCTTCGGGAGGGCTATTGAGGTGACTATGAAGTGTATGAAGATTTCAGTTGAAGGCGTTGGAGCTACTACGAGTGGCACTAGTGCTAGATCAGCCATCCCTAATGATGCATCGGGAAATAAAGCTAAATATGTTTTAATCTGTAGCGGTGGCACGGTATTTTTCCTCCCTGGCGACTCATCTGTTGACGCTACAAACTCATCTCCAGTTGTTGGTGCAGATTCTCCGGTTCTTTTAGATGTTTCGGGGCATTCCCATATAGCTTATCTTGAAGGTACTACAGCAGCTCGAATAACCATTACACCGGTGGAGTTCTGATGAAAGCGATAACGGAAAGAGACGGCGACGTAACAGAGATTTATCACAAAGATCCACACGATGATAAGTTTCACGTCCAGATCGTTCAGGATGTTAGCCAGTATTTAAGGGTTAATCAGCATGAGAGGCACCAAACAGAACGGGGTACGCCTTATTCTAATAAGTCTGCTTTTCATAAAGTGGCATCTATCCCTGAGGTTGTCATTGCTCAGTGGTGGAAAGAATTAGGCTCTAATCCCTTGGCTAAGGAGAATAGGCGCTGGTTAGTAGCTAAATTAAACTCTAACGAGTTCAAGAAGCTCAGAACGAGAGAGGGCCAAATTTAATGGCTATCGACAGCTATGCCAATCTGAAGCAAGCTATAGAAAGATTCAGTCATAGGACGGACATTTCTGATCTTATTGACGACTTTATAGACCTTGCTGAGAACACGATTGATAAACAGCTGAGATTAAGGGCTAACGAATCCAGAGAAAGGGCTACGGCTCCTACTTCTGATCGTTTTCTTGCGCTTCCTACTCGTTTTATTGAGATGCGTAGACTACAGCTGATTAATGGATCGGTGACTAAAGACATTAAATTCAAAGCGCCGGAAGCTCTTAAGATTGCCGACACTAGCGGTGAGCCTAAGTATTTCACCATTACCTCTCAGATAGAGTTCGACAGGACGCCGTCATCGGCTTATACAATCGAGATGGTGTTTTACAAAGGCCTTAATCCCCTTTCGTCTTCTAATACGTCTAATAACGTCTTAACTAACTATCCTGACCTTTATCTATACGCCTCCCTATACCACCTTAATAACTGGACCGGAGACGATGAGCAGATGGGCAAGTATTTAAACCTTTTCAACGCGGCTCTAACCTCTGCTAACAAGCAAGAAGTGCGGGGAAGGTTCGGTGCTGCTCCGGTAATTGGTCTAGAGGGGTGGACGCCTTGACATATCAAACTATCAAGGCAAATTTGGTGGGCGGTTCTAATCCGAATAGAACCAGGTCTATCTCGCAAGAAAGAACCTTAAATATGTACCCTGAACCCGTCCCTAGCGGCGCGTATCCGTCCGTATTGCTTCCCTGGCCTGGTAGCAAGACTTTCTCAGATGGGACTGGCTCAGGCGATCCTAGAGGCATATACACGCATAATCGAACAGGTGTTGTGTATAAGGTTGTTGGAACCTCACTTTATTCTACAGATTCAGATGGTGTAGAAACGTCTATAGGGACAATTAGTGGTTCAGGCTTGGTATTATTTGAGTCTGTGGAGGATTCTGTAGGCGATATAGCTTCTAAACTATTAATAACCTCAGATACGAACGGTTACGTCTACAACATAGATACAAACACGTTAACAACTGTTACAGATGGCTCGTATAGTCCTGGAGGCTCGGTTGTATCAATCAATAGCTTCGTTATCTGGCAGCTATTAGAGGATAATTACGCAGTTGCGGACGTTGGCAACCCTGAATCCATCCAAGGTGAAAACGTATCAACAGTCCCCTCGTTTGCTGATGACTTAGTGCAGATCTATAGATTCAGAGAAACCATCTACATGATGGGTGCTCGGTCTATTGAGCCGTATTATGACGGTGGTGCGGGCACTAATCCTTTAGTAGCTGTTCAGTCTGGCACTTCACCTGTAGGACTGATTTCAAGAGGTTGTGTGTGCTCTAACGAGAATTTAATGTACTGGGTTGGCAACGATAAGATTCTTTACAGGACGAACGCCTACGAGCCGCAGAGCGTCACTACTCCTTCGGTAGCTAACAAACTAAAAGACTACGACTTCACCGGGGCTAGGGTTAGGTGTATAAAGCAGGACGGTCAAAACTTCGTAATGATCCTGACCCCTTCCGCGAGCTGGGTTTACTCTGAAGCTACCAATTTCTGGTTCGAATTAGCTTACAAGGCAGGGGAAGAGATCTATCTAGGTTACGACTATACATATGCTTATGGGAAGCACTTAATCCAATCCAAAGTTGACGGAAAAGTGCTAGAACTAGATGATGATACCTTCACTGATAACGGCCAAACAACGATAAGAGAAAGGATTACAGCGCCTATTAACGCCTCCGCATTAGGTAAAGAAGGGGGTAGAATGATGATGAAAAGGGCTGAAATCATCATGGAGACGGGGATAGGTAATCTCACAGAAGAGGATCCTGTAGTTATGGTTTCTGTTTCTGTTGACGGTGGCCAGACGTTCACCAATGAACAATGGGTATCTGCGGGAAGAGATGGAGAAAACAGGATAAGGGTTGAGTATTACGCCATGCTTTCCTTCCGGCAGATCCAATTCAAATTAAGAACAAGTTCAGCCAACTTCTTTACGTTCCACTCTTTAGCAATAGATTTAAAGATGGGGGGTGAGTTTTGACGGATTTATCGCCGTTTCACTATCCCATCCCTAAGAAGTTCTTAAGTGATCCTGAGTTGAGGCCATGGGTTACCTATTTGCATAAGCATTTACAACAAACTTGGGTAAAATTAGGCGGCTCGGAAGACGCCATTGAAACAACGGTCACTAGGGATGCCTACGACTCTACAATGTACGCGGCAGGCCTTGAAGAGGCGTTAAGACGTATAGAATGCCTCGAAAAGAGGAACCTATACCAGCCTGTAAACGAAGAAGCCTTGAAGAAGATAGTTGAGCTTGAAGCCAAAAGCCTGCAAGAACCCTCGTTTCCTGTTAAACTATTAAATAGAAAAGTAATAAGCAATGAGATTTACGAAAGCTCCGGCAATGAGTTTATAAAGGGCAAGAAGGGTTCAGTAGTGAAATTGCCTCAGAACCCACAAAGTGATTGTGTAGTATATGTAAATAATGGCGATGGAGAGATGCTAGAGATAGACGGCAACGGCAAGAAGATCAACGGACATGATAAAGCCTATATACGAAGGAAAGGGAACGGGCTACAGATTTACTATTTTATTGAAGACAATGAGTACATAGCTATATAGGTGAAACATGACTTATTTTGTTGTTAAAGGTATTAATCAAGGCGGTAACGAGACTCAAATCAAATCCACCATTGATGGTGAATTAGAGGTTCGTGCAATCGTAGAGTCTGAGTTGGAACATGCCTCTTCGAGGGGTGACGCGTATGCATGGAGGTCTGAGAACTCGGATATTGATGCTGGGGACACTAGATTATTTATTAAAAACACTTCGGATAAGTTTTTGATATTCTCCTACGCTATTTTTACTCCAGCTAACGTTGTGTGTACGTATGATATCGGGATTGGCAACGACACCACCACGCCCACTGGGACAAGTGTAACCGGCACTAACCTTAACGGTACTGTGACAATAGCTGAAAGTTACGTCGCTTACGATGATGAAACAGCGGTAGCAGATGCTACTCCGATAGTTTCTGTAACGACTAACACAACAGAGTCATCCAGAATAGAGCTTGACGGTTTTATCTTAGGGAAAAATCAGTACCTACAGATAAACCAAGAAACTGAATCTACGAGCGGTCGAGTAACTGTTTTTGGTCACTTTGCAGAAGAGCTTGTCTAATGAGTTTAATAGTAGATGACGCTGTTCATGAGTCTGATATGCGGGGTTTGTTAGAGCTCCAATTAAGACTTTTACAACAGTTAGTATTAAACACAGACCCCGCAGGTGCTCAGCCTGTTAGATTGATGGCTGATGGATCACAACAGGTAGCGGTTAATGAAGCGGGTGAGATCTTAGTAAGTGATGGGCCTTATGATTTAGCTCAATTCAACGAGCTAGGAGAAATAAACACGGCTTATAACTTCTTCGGTCCACGAGGTAGAGAGCAATTCGTTATTACTGGGTTCTTGATGTACGGTGATAAGCAGGTGAACAGTTCTACTAACGCAACTGTAACAATTTACGAATCTTCTCAGCCAGACTCAACGACAGAAGATAGGGTGTTAGTTCAAGTAGAAGTGGGGCAGAATCAGTCTATACCATTCCCGAATATTCGAATCCTTTGTAATAAAGGGGTATATTTAAACGGGAAGACGGACGACGACGACATACATATGACCATTTTCGGGCATTATATAGATTTACAAGGCAGAGGTGCGACTAAGTAATGGCTACAACACCTACACCGTTTTTTGATCCACAGTTATTAGGGACAAGTATAGGGACTCTCTATACTACGCCAGCCTCTACCACGTCTATTATTAAGCATCTAGCTTTAAAGAACGTTACGACTGGAGTAGTAGAGGTTACTATCCATATCGTTCCAGCTGGTGGAGTTGCTGGGGATGCTAACGAAGCATTTAAGCGAAAGTTGGCCGGGGAAGAAGATATTCAGGTATACTCTTTAATTAACGAGAATTTAGAAACAGGCGCAACAATCCAAGCCTTATGTGATACAGCAAGCGCGGTATCTATTAGAGGTGGTGGCAATGAGGTTGTAAGTTGAGGGTAGCTACTCTTGATGACAAACCATGGATGGATGAGTTGATAAGGTCTGAATGGGCGAATGTATCGGATGATTATTCTGATATTGATAACATTTATTTTGATCCGGCTAGGATGATTAGTTATATAGATGATGGTTTCATGGCTACTTTTGTTCCTTTTACATTGGTTCTTGCTGACGCCCACTTGATTAGTAAGAATGGCGATACTTACAACAAGTACTCTGACGTTTTAAAGCGTGTTAAGAATGAGACCCCAATAAGGTGCCTAATGGCTCACATACCTGTATTTAATGAAAGGGTTCGCCTTTTTGCTGAAAAGATGCAATTTAAAAGGTTGGGCATGGCTGAAAAGTCCTTTTTGCGGGATGGGGAATTGATAGACCAACATATTTACACGAGGTGCTTATAATGGCTCAGGCTTTACCGTTTATCCCGGCAGCAATAGATCTAGTGACAGGCCACGAGGAAAGCAAGGCAGCAGAAAAGGCGGCGAAGGCTCAGGAAAGAGCAGCAGATGAAGCGGCACAAGTCCAGCGCGAGGCCATACAATCCTTTAGAATGGCCTCAGAGCCCTTCAGATTTGGTGCTCAGCAGTCTATCAACCCTCTTTTAAGCCTGCTGGGTATAGCGCCTGTAGCCTTGCCTACAACGCCAGTTTTCGACATGATGACAGGTTTACCTAGGCCAGATCCTACGGACAGGATAGCGGAGATTAACGCTAGGCTTGAAGAATTGAGAGGTATTAGGCCTCCAGACGATCGCAATAACCCAATGGTTTTTAAAGATCCTAATAGAATGCCTGGTAATATTTCTAACCGATTGCCTAAAGAAGATTTTAGGAGGTAGCTATGCCAGTAAAGTATTTTTCATCCAAGAAAGGCCGCACCTTGAACCCTGAGTGGGTGTGGTGGGAACAGGCAAAGGAAAATTTGGGTATAGATCGTGTGCCGTCTGTGAAGGGTGGAACGTCACGGCAGGGCAAGCTAGTTGCAGAAGAAGTAAAAAGGCTTAAACTTGAAGCAGCAGGAATACAGGATAAGCCTGTTAAGGATCTAACACAGGAGGAGAAAAAAGCTTTTGATGATGCTTATATATTAGATGAGCAGGTAACTTCACCCGAAGTTGATAAGGCTTTGAAGTCTTTTTGGCCTGGGCCTACTGGTGACATGAGTAGAGTCGGACTAGGGCCAAGGCGTGAGGAATTTGTAAAGGAAGCAGCAGCAAGGCCTGCGCCTGTAGCTGATATGCAGCCAGACGCTATACAATCTGAAATCGCCGAACTAGAAGCAGAATTAGCCACTTTAACGCCTCAGACACCTGAAGTTATTGACGGTCAATTAGCTGGCTTCACTCCACCTCAAGCACCTGAATTACCTGGCGCTGAGATCTTAGAGAACCCACTTTTAAAAGCGATACAGGATGACGTTCAAAGGCGTGTTTTTGCTGGCCAAGCTTCACGAAGAAGAATAGCGCCTACTGAAACAGCCGTCGCTTTACAAAATGCGTTAATGCCAAATGCTTTAAACCTTGGATTGACTCAGCAAGCAAGAGAGCAGGAACAGCAACAGCAGAACATCTCTAATTTAATGAGATTATTTGGAATGGGTGGGAATATCGCAGCAGGCCAAGGAACAGTTGGAACCACAGCGGCCGGTGGGATAGGCTCAGCATTGCAAGCAGGTGGAGCAGCACAAGCAGGTGGAGCGTTAGGGCAAGCGCAAGCGATAGGCGGTGGATTGACTAGCCTGTTCGGGCAAGGTGGATCATTCCAAGGCTTATTTAACCAGCCTGTAGTATCTGGAGGCGCAGCGAGCGAGCTTGGTGGTGGCCTTTTTGGAACGGGACTGGGGACTAATTTTGCAAATACAGTGGCGTAGGGTGAAGATATGATAGATATACCGCACGCAATCAGAGCAATGCAGCAAGCAAATCAGGCTCAAGAGCTTAATCAACTAAAGATGATGCAGGCTAGGCAGGCTTTCCCCATTCAGCAACAGCTACAACAGCTAAAGCTTATGCAAGCTCAACAGTCTTTGCCAATGCAGCAACAGCTGCAACAGCTAAAACTGCAACAGGCTCAGCAGAATCTAGCGATGGGAGAGCAGGAGCAGCAAGCACAACAAGCTCAAGCGCAAAGAGCTCAGGCGGTGATGCTTGGCAATCTAGCAGAGCAGGCGTTAAACATTGAGGATGAGGACGTAAGAAACACCTTCATTCTAGGCGCAGCTCAAAAAGCGGGGGTGCCTTTAGACGACCCAAGCCAGGTTACTGATGACGATTTGCAACAGATGGTAGCGGCTAGGAACGCTATGCAGCCAGGCAAAAGGGATTCCAAGTTTGGCCGAGCATTTCAGGCGGTTGACGATCAAGGGAATTTAGTTTGGGCGCAGGTTGACGACCAAGGAAGAAAGCGTGTTATAGAGGGTTTGCGCCCTCTTGATATACAGCAGCAGCGGCTAGACTTGCGAAGAGAAATTATTACAGGTAAAGCAGAAATGGAAGAGAAGAAGTTTGAAGCAAAAGAAAAAGAGGTGAGAGAAGCAAAACAGGCAGACATGAACGCATTAACTAACACGCTATCGCAAGTTGATGCGATTATTAATGACCCCGACTTTAGCGGAGCTGTTGGCCTTGTAGATCAATTTACAGCTAGAGCTGGCGCGGTATTTGGTAGTAAGGCTGGCGTAGTAAACAGAAGGGCTAGCCGCCTCCTTAATACTTCGATAGTTAAGATAGCTAAGAGCTTAGGAGCCAACCCTACAGACCGGGACATGGTCATATTAAAAAATACTCAGCCAGACCTAAGCGATCAGCCGAAAGTATGGCAGGACTGGTATGAAAATGAATTAATTCCAGCGGTTAACGCAAGACTTAGCGCTTTTGGTCAAGATGAAATAAGGCCTATTAGTCCCGATCAGAGTGAAGTTAGACGAAGACGTTACAACCCACAAACGAGGCAATTTGAATAATGCCAACTATTGTTGAAGTGAACGGAGAAGAGTTAGAGTTTCCTGATTCCATGAGTGATGAGGAAATAAAAGCCGTATTGGATGAGCAGTTCTCTACTGGTCAACCTGAGTTAACGCAAGAGTTAGCGGCTCAAGGAGCTTTAGCGCTTGGTGGTGATGACGGCTCTGCACCTATCCCTGATGACGAGGCATCAGTTATGGAGTATATATCTGCCGTCCCTGAAGTAGCTAAAACCTTGGCGGCTGGAGCTACGGTAGGCGCTTTGGGCTATGCCGGAGGGTTTATTGAAGGTCTCTTTGATGAAATGAGAAGTGGTGAATTTGGCACGCCTTCAGCGGCTAGAAGAATAGAGAAGAGGGCATTGGAAAGATCTACGGGCTTTACCGGGATGTTTGCGCCTGAGTCTGAAGCTGGCCAAGAGATGCTAGCGGGATTGGGTGAAGCTATGGAAGCTATCCCCCCAGTAGGTCAAGCTGTTGCGCCTCTGGCCTTACAAGCCCAGGCAGCGGCTAGAGCGGCTGCACCTGCATTATCGGCCAAACTGGGTAAGAATATTAATCTGATCGATGCCAATACAGGCTTGCCTACACCTGAGTTTGCTAGAGCACTAAACAAGAAAGATGTTAAGTATTCTCTAATCTTAGATGACCCAAAGAGCCTTCCAAGCCTGTCCGCTAAAGGTAATATAGATGAAATTGTTGACGCCGTCATAGTTAAAAGGATTAAGCAGGGTTCAGGCAATGAAAGCTTAGCCGGTTACAAATTAGACGGCAAAAATAAGGTTGTTAAGGATGACCTAGGGATTGAAGCTGTAAGGCAAGGTTATAGACCTGGGGATGTGGCAAGCGCCAAGAACACAAACATACAGACTAAAAACAAAATGGCTGAAATGCTAAAGATTAAAAGAAGGATACAAGGCGATTCAAGCGTTGCTTTAGAGATTAGACCGAGCAAGATAGCCGGCGATGAGCTTATGAAGCGGTTTGAGTTCATCCGAAACAAGGCTAACGGCTTAAGAGAAGATCTTAACGCAATAGCTAGAGGCGAGCATGCTCCGGGCGCTCTTCCAGGGCCTGGTATAAGACCTGGCTTAAAGGGGTTGGAAATTGATGTTAGCGCTATTGAGGAGTCTGTATTAGAAGGCTTAAGAAAGATTAATATAGACATACCTGAAGACGTATTGGCAGATACCACTAAGCTAGCTGAGCACTTCAAAGGTAAAGGCGCTTTTGTTGGGTCGGATATATCAAAAGACAGGACTTCTCAAAGGGTTATCAGGGATACTTTAGACCTTTTGTCTGAACCTGGTGAAGCTGACGCATTGAGAGCGCACAGGATTAAGCGCCAGATAGACACCATGATCGACTTTAGGAAGAAGGAATCTAAGGGCTTAACTGATTCAGGTGAGAACTTCGCTAAAACAATAAGGAGATCCCTTAACGATTCCATTAGGGAGGTTAACCCTAGATATGCTCAAGTTAATGACGAGCTTTCAAGGGCTTTAAAATCAATGAATAACTTCAGGGATGCAATGCCTAAGAAAGTTAGCTTCTTTGATGACAACCTTGAAGAGGCTGTTGGTCAGGAGTTAAGGAAAATATTGTCTAATTACAACAGTAGGCAAGGCATTATGAACGCTATAAAGTCTTTAGATGATACCTCAAGGCATTTTGGCGGCGAATTCGATACAGACGTTAACAAGTTGGTTATGTTCAATAACACATTAGATGACAGGTTTGGAGCAACAGCTAGAGGTTCACTGAAGGGTGAGATAGAGTCTGGGATTAGACCTATAAGCCCTAAAGAGATCATAAAGGAAAAAGTATCTCAAACCCTTATTGATGCCATAAACAGCCTTAGAAAAGTTGACGACGAAACGGCTTTTGATTCAATGCAAGAACTTCTGAAGAGGTAACAAAATGTCCTGGACTCCAATTAGTGGAACAGTACCGCAATACCAACAGAGCACAGGCGACCTTGCTAGTGCGTACTATTTAAAATTCTACGAGTCAGGAACGGCTACAGCCTTCAATATGGCTACCGATTCAACAGGCGGCACGACTCTGGATAAGTGCCAACTAGATTCATCTGGGTATCCCACTACTGATGGCTCGACTAGATTTATACCTCATGTCAATCAGAAGTACAAAATCGTATTATATAAGAATGCTACAGACGCAGACAATAATACAACCGGAAATGCCGACTGGGTGATTGATGCTATACCTCAAACGCAAACCGGTGGCACAGACGCCTGGGTTCTTTATGGCGCTACTCCCACCCAGACTACCTCTACAACATTTACAGTAGCTGGAGACCAAACAAGCACGTTCACAGCCGGGACTAGACTTAAATTCGACGACTCATCTACGCTATACGGCATTATTACTGCTAGCGCTTACACTACGTTAACGACTGTTACAGTTACGCTTGACTCTGGCAGCTTGAGCGGATCTTTAAGCGCTGTATATACTGGGCTGAGCACGACTGCTGGAAAAGAGATTTCTACATCAACAATATCTCATTTAAATGCAAACATAGCCACGGCTGTTGTATATGAGCTTGAAGTGCTACTCAATGAGCTCCCTGTATCGGTTAAGTTGGCTGGTGCTGTTGGCGATGGGGTTAAAAATGATACAGCTGCGATACAAGCGGTTATAAATTCGGTTAACACTGTTTACCTCCCTTATGGAACTTACATACATAGAGAAATGACAGTCCCGTCTAATCGAACAATTTACAGTGATGGAGCAATATTGAAGCGAGATGGGGCATGGTCTGGAACTGCTCAATCATGTTTTGTTGTCGGCGACAACTCCTCGAACATAACAAACGTAACAATCAAGGGGCTCAAATTTGATATAAATAACGCTGACAGTTTCCACCGAACAATACAACTAGGCCAGCCAGACACTAGCGGGACTCTGTACACTGTTTCCAATGTTCGTATTACGGACTGTGATATATATGACACAAACCCAGACACAGGAACAAGTGGTGATAAGTGGGGCATATTATTTAGAGCTAACCTTAAGGATATTTGGATTGAGCGTTGCACCTCTGATAACGATATGCAGCTTACAGCAGGGGCAACAAGAGATATAACCCAAAACATCAACATTCTAAACAACCGTGTTCTGAATGGTAGGGCCAATGGGATAGCTATTTCAACGGGTCCAGATAACCACAGCGTTGACGGTGTCAATATCAGCGGTAACTACATAGAAGCTAAGGCGCTGTGCATATTCTTAGGGCCGGACGCTATTTACAATACAGCCACCACTGGCACATGGGAAAATATAAACATCTCTAAGAATATATGTAAAACAAAATCAACCGGATCAGATGGAACATGGATAGGTATATATTTGAATTGCGCGCCTCAGACTTATGAGGGCATGTCGATAACAGGTAATACAATATCTTGTAATGATGCGGTATCGAATCAAATAGGCATACGGTGCGTGGATGAAAACGCCTACTCTACAGCAATAGAGGACTTATCAATAAGCGGCGGCACAATTAAAGGCTGTAGGTATGGCATTCAGTTTTCAGCGGGAGGCTCTACAACTGTAAATGGCGTAAAAATAAAAGACTGCACTGATGGTGTTGAGTTTACGAGCGCCACCTCTCAATGTTCAATATCCGGCTGCAATATTACAGGAGGTACCAGAGCTATAACCGTGAAAGACGCTGAAGTAATTATTACTGGCAACTCATGCCAAGGTGGTACAGGCCAAACAGGCTCTTTCGCTGGTAGACTTCAGTTGAATCCAGGAAGCGGTGAAACGGCTAAGGCTATAGCTATAGGAAATAAATTTACAGACGGGGCCAGTGGTTCAGGAGCTAATATTTTTGGTGTTCGAGGAGATGGCGCTGGCACCTCTGAGCTGCATTTATATAATAATGACCTTAGAGGCCACACGACTGCGGTATCTAATATCACCCCAGACATTGCCAGAGGCAACTTAAACTATGTATCTGAGAATGGCGGGGTTACTGCGGCAATAGCTACAGGCGCAACAGTAACTCACGGCATCACAGGCACACCCGAAAGTGTACAGATAACAGCTTTAGCTTCTGGGCCTACAGATATATATGTAACAAGCATAGGTTCTAGCACGTTTACTGTTAACTTTGGTGGAGGTGGTTCACATGTATTCGCGTGGGAAGCGAAGCGGGCTAATTACTTCTAATTGAGCGACAATATGCGAGACATAAACAAGCTAATAATCCACTGCTCCTATACCCCGGAATATATGGACATAGGAGTAGAAGAGATCGACGAATGGCACCGTAAAAAAGGCTGGAACGGATGCGGGTACCATTACGTCATCCGAAGAGATGGAACAGTAGAAACAGGTCGCAGCACTCGTTTAGTTGGAGCGCATTGCCTTGGTCACAATGAGGGATCAGTGGGAATATGCCTAGTAGGCGGCATGAGCGATGATGAGAAGCCGGAACGGAACTTTACTGAAGAACAGTATAAGTCTCTGAGGCACGCGATAGGAGCGCTTAGAAACGGTTTAGGAGACCTTGATTTATTTGGTCACTATGAGCTAGACAGTAAAAAAGAGTGTCCTTGTTTTGACGTAAATGAGTGGTATGAAGGTGGTGAAGATGGGGTTTTTTGACAAGTTATTAGGGAGCGCAGCGGCTGCACCAATAAAGGCGATTGGAGACATAGTAGACGACATACACACGAGTAAAGAAGAGTCGCTAGACGCAGAGATTAAGTTAAAAGAGGTTGCTAGTAAATTACAGTCTTTACAAGCTGATATAACAAAGACAGAAGCGTCACACAGGTCTGTGTTCGTGGCGGGGTGGAGACCGTCCCTTATGTATTTGTGCATCATGATACTGGGGTTTAACTATATTATAGCCCCCCTCTCTGCAAGCTTTGGCCACCCTATTCAGCAGGTTGCGGACCCTGACCATATTTTTAACTTAGTTATGGCGGCTATGGGCATGGCTGGCCTGCGAACTCTAGAGAAAAGAAACGGGCTAACACGGTAGCCAATCAATAGCTGGCCTACTCCTGCGATTGGGTGTATAGTTATGCTAGAGGTGGCTTTTATGAAAAAGAACTGTATAAAGTGCGGGGTTAGTCTGGACCATTCAAATACGAAGTGGTACAGAATCAAAAATTATATTCACAAGTGCAATTATTGCTCTAATGAGGAGAAGAGGGAGCGCGCAAGAGAGCTAAGGAGAAGGGACCCGTCTCTAGCTAATTCTCGCTCTATCCGTAGCCGGCACAGAATGAGGGAGGAAGACCCTGTTGGCTATACGGCAAGGCAGATGAGGGATTCAGCAAGAAAGAGGGCAAAAGCTCTCGGGTTAGGCTACGACCTCGACGTTTCTTTTATTCTTTCTTTGTGCTTAGAGACATGCCCAATACTTGGTGTAGAGATAAAGTATGGCGGTGGAGAAAAAAACAATCGCTCTGCATCGCTTGATAGAATAGACTCATTCAAGGGGTACACAAAAGATAATGTTCAAGTAATTAGTATGCTCGCAAACTTAATGAAGGCGAACTCAACAAGAGATGAGCAAGTAAAATTTGCTAAATGGGTTTTGTCGCAATGAAAAAGCACGAGGTTTAACGAGATAAAAAAGCCCGCATCAAACTACGAGGCGGGCTGAGGCAACCTAATCCTTGATATTAATCATTGGCCCGATGTTCGCGTTCTCGGGGTTTACGGCTCTTGCAAGCTCTTTAAGTGCTTCTGCATTACATTCTAAAGCGCCAGCTATAGAGATGACAGCGCTTACCATCTCAGCGTCGTATTTAATTCCAGTAAATGTGCAGTCTTTGATATCTTGATTACTCACTTTTATATCTCCATTCCAAGTAGTTTTTTAAGTTCATTTTGCAGTTCTTCGCGCCCTTCCTTTTTGCCTAGTTCGTAAATCCTATACCGCCATTCTGGGGCTTGCCGTTCAGAATCGCGCAAATCCTCACGAACATAACGGACACCATTGACTACGACCTCTAACGCTAGTTTTGTATACGGTTTATCATCTTCCATCACTTCACCTCCAGCTTAAATTCAGTCGGCGATGTAGGCAAGCTATAACAGACCTCCTCACTTAAATCACTTACCAGCCCAGCAGTATCAACCGTTGCCATCTTGATACAGCCAAAATCGATCGGCAATGTATATTCATTGACTGTTGACACCTTAGCCATGATTTTATACTGGCCTTCGTGAAGAGTGTATATCTGGTAGCCGTCGATGCTTGACGCTTCCAATTTTGAGCCGTCTACCCTTTCCGTTGGTGTCTCCCATTTCAACCTAAATTCAGTTGCATTTACGTTAATAGCGAATAGTGATAATAATATCAATTTATGCATCATTTACCCCACAATTTCAAACAGTCAACTAATAGAGAACAAGCAGCAGTTACGCTAAGAATCGCGCCGTAAATGGTTAGGATAGGTATAGCTGCTATCGATCCAGCGATGAACATTATCGATAATGAGATCTTCTGTAATAACGTCATCTTTTCATGCTTCTTAGTCTGCTTCAACTCCTTTAACTCTTGCTCTCGATTGTTAAAAATGTCAGAAAAAACCACTTTGTTTAGTTCCTCATCCGTCATATTCTCGGCACCTCTATGTCAAGTTCCTTTTCCACGTTGTTTAAAAGTCTGTCAAACAGATCACCTGTGCTATCACCTACGATTCTATACCCGTCTAAGTGAGTAAACACAGAACCAATGACGAACGCTAAAATCACCGCCTTAAATCTTATCAGAAATCCTTTCATGCTAAATACACTCCTGTACAGATCATTAAAATAGCCCATCCCGCCAATGTGAATTTACAATACTTCCTCTCGTTAACTTCCTCTATCATGCTGATTTCCTCCCTTTAACCTCAATGTTATGACCATTTTTAGTGATCAACCCTTGCTCTTTTAGCTCTTTAATAACTGAGCTAATTGTACTCCTGCCGACTCCAAACCTTTCTTGGAAATGATCGTATTTTGTCCACTCTCCATTCAAGATTGCTGTTTTAATCCTGATCCTATTCTTACTTACTGCACCTTTTTTCTTTCGCGGAGGACTTTTTTTAGTCCCCGTTTTAACCTCCTTAAGCGTAGTACTCCCTGTTTTTTTGGCTGTTTTAGGCTGATTTTGACCTAAATAAGACTTTTTGGGACTTTTTTCCGCGACAGCGTTGGAGACTTTTACGCCGCCGCGAACCTCTTTTTTACTCCTGCTTTAGCCTCGCCGAAGAACCGCCCCCAAAACAGCCAGAACCCTGCCATTAAAATACTCATCATGATCGGCACCGCTGACGCTCTCGAATAGATCATAACTCTTTCGAGAGTAGTAGCCGATATGCCAGCTTTTTCTTCCACAGCGTCTGTGATGTCCACCTGCTGAGCTTTGATGCTTGCTACAGTGCTATCACTAATCTTAGAGAGTTGATCGGATATAGATGCTAATCGACGCTCAGTTGATGCGCACGGTTTGAAATAGTTATCACGCTCACATTCTCTCATTTTGCGCGTTAGTTGATCCCGCTCAGTCTCCAGAGCCTTCCTCTTTTTACGATTTTCTGACCTTGTAGCAGAGCCTATCGCGCCAGCATGATCATTAGCTGCATAGTCAATAGATACCGCTTGCACTGTTAACACACCGCTAAACACAGCCGCTATACCTGTTACCGTCCATAAACCTATCTGAGCCAGGCCTTTAGGTAGAATAGACGCTATCGAACCTAAAGCCAGTAATCCGACTGTAATGCCAACCGCAACACTTTTGTAACTATCAGCAGACTCTAAACTACCCATCATCGACGCCGAACTCATATTAATCAGCGCATCCGAGGCGGTCAGAAACACCAACCCTGCGAGACACAACAACATACAAATCAAATTTCTCATTTCAAAAGTCCCTCTAAAAACCTAATTAACCAACATTTTTTATTGCACCGCCTGCGCCTCACGATCCAACAGAGAAACGAGACGATGCACATATATACTATTAAAGTTAAGAGTAGGGCGACTACATCAACGCCCGTAATATCATTCTCCACAGCTATTTAGTGCGATTACGCACGCTACCAACAGCATTAGCAGTTCAAAGTTATCTTGATTCAAATTAGCCTCCTTTTTGCCATGAAATCAGTTACCTCACCTTCGATGATCCGAGTCGTCTGTATGTCATTCTGAGGGTTTTCTATCCGAATCTGATCGCATATGACACTTGATAACAACGTTAGCTCCTCATCGTTATCACAAATAAAATATTCCGTTAGCATTTTTTTAATTTCATTCTCCATCGCTCTTTCTCCTTTTTGGGTTCTCACAGTCGTTTGATAAGCGTTTGATAATCCTATCTATATATACTAGTGCCGCTTCTTTGTCTCGTTGATTGATGCCTTCAAGCGGGGTCCTCTCTATCCTGTCCTTAGCTGTTGACAACTGAGCTTTCGCAAGATAATTAAGCTGTCGCGTTGTTAAATCGTCCATAATTCCTCACTTTATCTGTAGTGTATGCTCCCTGACTAACTCAGCGCCTTCAACCTCAACGCCATCTTTTAAAGCTTCTTTGATCCAAGTCTTATCAGGTGATGACGTCATTTTGACGCGCCGGTAGCATTCAGGGATTAATGATTCGTCATTTATAACTACTTTGCCTGACGACTTTCTAAGCGACAATGTGAAGAGGTCAGACTCGATTTTCTTCTTACCTAATTCCTCCATCGACTCTTTTACATACTGTTTAAGCTGATCAGAACGACTCAAGAGCGCCTCACGTCTCTCTCTTAAACGCGCCTCTTCTGATCGTACGGCATGAGCCATCAATTCCAACTCTCTTGAGTACTTGATCAGGTCTATAGCCTTTAGCTCTAGCTCGCCATCAATACTGTCTAGAGTGTCTTTGAGTGTGTCTGAGTCTATCTCACCACTTTCAAAAAGTTGGTTTAGCTCATTCTTTGAGCGCAGGTAATCGTATAACATATTCCCTCCTTGTGTGCCCCACAAAAGTGGGGCGGTTATCATTAAAACTCGATGTCGTCGTCAAAATCGGCTTGTGGCTTAGGCTGAACCTGTTCTTTTGGATTAAACTTTAGGCTCATGTACTTTTTCCCACCTTTTGATTCGTTGACCCATGAACTCACCCAATACTCAGTGCCGTCTATCATCGCTTGTCCCTTGTACATCGGATGGCTTTCGCTTTCACGCTTGTCGTTCTTAAATAGTGCTCCACTGTTATCACGCTGTTCCATTCTGTATCTCCTCTTTACGGTTTGTTGCTGCCTGGGTTAACTTTTGCACATAAGTACTGTCTTTACTATGTCCTTTCGTAAGCCTTTTAAAAGCTTGTGTAAGATCCTTTAGATTCTCCTGAGTCATAATCTCCTTTATTGCCGTCATTACGTCGACAGGCTCATCTTGTCGCGGTAGGTCCTCGCCTTGATAGATATACAGACCAAGTCCAAACATCGCTAAACATTTAACTAGACACCTCATCCTGGAGTCAGATACTTGACGAGATGTTGGCTTTACAATCGGCTTGTTCCTATGATCCATGACCGGCAACCACATCTTTCTCGTGTGATCTTCTATAGTCACAGAGACCCAAACCTCCATCGAGCCATCATCGAACCGTACCGGCTCTAATATCTCAAAATTGGATGAAGGGTAGTGCTTGAGTACTACATCCCACGCGTTCGCCCAGCTCAGATAGCTTAGATCCATTTTCTTCTCGATCATCCCCGAAAGATCGATCTTTGATAACGTCTCGTAAATATTCTTCATACTCTTGTTCCTCTAACTCCTGTTGCGCGTAAAATTCCATAATTGCCTCATTTAACTAATCTTAGATACCTTTGTGCGATGCTCACGCACTTTTCTTCCTGTTTCTTCCTCTTCTCCTCCTTCTCTACTGCTATTAAGCCATCTACTATCTTGATGGCCTCTGGGATGTTGTTAACAGCTTCTGACCTGTGATTCTCGCCTGTCGTTGTGTATGAGTATGTCCTGTCAATAGTGAGCACCGTACAGTCCTCGTAACTCTCAACAATGATGGTGTGGTCGTAATCTTTATCAATTCTCATGACTATTGTCCTCCAATCCCTTGATCCCATATACCTTGCTAACTACATAACAAAGCGGCAGTACGATAAACAGTTTAATCATTTTTATATCTCCATGTCGTCCCTCGATGATTTAACTATACGACTGTAGTCTGAATGTGTCAACAATTATTTTAGACTGTAGTCGATTTTTTTTATAAAAAGATGATATGATAGCTCAAAGATTTTTTAGCTATACATACATAGATAGATAGATATAGGAGAGCAGAGTGGATTTTAGGCAAATTGTGTTAGAGCTACGCGCTACATATACGTACAAAGAGATTGCACAAAAGACAGGCACACACGAAGATTTCATCAGAAAGATAGCAAAAGGCGATCGCGAACCTTCAGAAACAGGCCTACGTCTATATATGCTACATAATCTCACGCAAAAAGACTAATTCTTGATCAAAG
>JAYPBG010000001.1:47450-51886 GCA_038124075.1 Gammaproteobacteria bacterium | reverse complement strand
GAGTACCACCTAGACGCAAATCCATAGCCGTGTCACCCACGCGAACAAACGCCGTTGTACTCTTATTCAAGCGAATCCTACCCAATGAACCTGGTGCTTTCGGCGCCTCGAACCCCTGAACACCTATCACGGTAGGTGTCGGTGCTACAACGCCAACTTGCAACCCATTATTCATCGTATACTGCTCCTCTTGAATTTTATCTATAGGTCAATGCCTATCGATCAATTTAATGTCGCACCGGCACCCGCGCCTTCTGCTTGTCGACGCTTCATCGCCTCTGCAAAAAGTGCATCAAAGTTAACCGGCGCCAACAGCATCTGAGGGAAGCTGCCCTTACCGACTAAGTCTGATATCGCCTCGCGCGCATAAGGAAACAGGATGCCCGGACAGTAACTGCCCAAAAGATGGGGCAGCTGCTTCTCTTCAACACCTTTAATTAAAAACAGTCCAGCTTGCTGAATCTCAACGATATAAGCCACCTGATCAGCATTCTTTACCGTCACCGTAATGGAGAGGACCACCTCAAAAAAATCATCCTCAACTTTGGTGCTCTTATTATTCAACTCCATATTGACATCAGGCTTCCACTCCGTTTTGAACACCATCGGTGCACTCGGCGCCTCAAATGAGAGGTCTTTAATATAGATACGCTGCAACCCAAATTGACTTTGCGGCCCACCTTCTGATTGGTTCGCTGGATTGTTAACCATAATTTACTCCCTTAACTTTATTAAAGATATAGACAGACAAAAATAGAACTCAGGTTATAAAAAACCATTCTGATAAGCGGCAAACAGCTCACTGCAGCCGCCAATATGCTCGGCATTTATCCAGATTTGCGGCACCGTCGTTCGGCCCGCCTTCTCAGCCATCTCATGCCTGAGCGCTGGATCAGCATCCACTGGAATTTCATGGTATGCATGCCCCAACTGGTCAAGCAGCTGTTTAGCCCTTATACAGTAAGGGCAGAAACGCGTGGTATAGATTACAATATCTAAATCAGGCATTAACTTTTTACCAAAGGCAGGCTCTCAGCTTGCCAACCCGAAACACCACCTTGTAAACGACGAATATCATCAAACCCTTTCGACCGTAAGATCTTGCCAACAGTACCCGAGTGCTGACCCATCGCACACACTACAATGACCGGCTTCCCTTTAAAGGCAGACAACTCATCAACACGATCTTTGAATGTAGCATATGAGATATTAACCGCATTCGTGATATGCCCCTTCTTAAAATCCTTAGGCTCACGAATATCAACAACCACAGCATCCTCTTTGTTAATCAGTTGTATTGCCTGAATATTACTCACCGAGCTGCCCGCTCTCCGCCCTTCAACGATAATTAAACCGATTAAAAAGAACAAAAAAGTCGATACAAGTACCCAATGGTTAATAATAAACTCTATGACACGTTCCATAAGGTTGCCTTAATATATATCTGAAAAATATCCAAAAAAACGCAGCGGCGGTTAACATAGGCGCTAGACTTAAGGGCCAAGAATAGAACCGTAGACCATCAGCCCTAACGCGAGCGGCCTATTATCCGTCATTCAACAGGCTGAGTCTACAAACTCTAGACCTTCTGCTAGAATGCACCTCCGCTGAGCGCTCACAATTCGCTCATCCGACTGTTTACGCCCGATGAAGGCATATACTTCAACCACAAACCGCTGGAGGCAACAGCAAGCTGACCCTATGCCCAAACTTGATCTCTCCACCCTTAATGACCAACAGCGCGAAGCGACACGATACATTGACTCAGCTCTACTGGTGCTTGCCGGTGCCGGCTCTGGCAAGACTCGCGTGATCACCCATAAAATTGGCTACTTAATATCCGAATGCGGCATTCCCGCCAGAAAAATCACAGCCGTCACATTCACCAACAAAGCCGCACGCGAAATGAAAACCCGTATTGCTCAGCTTATGGGGAAAAAAGAGACCCGCGGCATCACGGTCTGCACGTTTCACAGCCTCGGACTTAAAGTCATTCAGAGGGAATATAAAAAATTAGGGCTAAAGTCAAATTTCTCACTGTTTGACGATTACGATACACGGACACTGCTGCGCGAGCTGATGCTCAAAGATGAAGGCGCTGACGTAGAGAGCGACGCCATTCGCAACCAAATTTCGCTCTGGAAAAATGACTTAGTCACCCCTGAACAGGCCGTGAGCTCCGCTTCAACGCCACCACACATGATTTCAGCCAAGCTCTACGAAGCATATGACCGCCACCTAAAAGCCTATAACGCTATCGACTTTGACGACCTCATCCTCCTACCCTCACTGCTGCTTCAGCGCGATGCCGAAGCCCTAGAGCGCTGGCAAAACCGAATACATTACATGCTGGTCGATGAGTACCAAGACACTAATGGCTCGCAGTACCAACTGATTAAGCTCTTAATGCAAAACAGAGGCAAGTTGACGGTTGTTGGGGATGATGATCAGTCGATCTATGCATGGCGTGGCGCCCAACCTGAAAACCTCTCGCTGTTAGAGCAAGACTTCCCTCAACTGAACATCATCAAGCTGGAGCAGAACTACCGTTCAACAGGCCATATTTTAAACTCCGCAAACACCTTAATCGCCAATAACCCACACATGTTTGAAAAGAAGCTCTGGAGCCAACTGGGCCCAGGTGATCCCATTAAAATCTGCGCAAAAAAGAATGAAGACAAAGAGGCTGAGTGGGTTGCCCATGAGATCATGACACAGAAAATACGCCATGGACGCAGCTTTGGAGACTATGCCGTGCTCTATCGCAGCAACTATCAGTCACGACTGCTTGAGATCAAACTTCAAGCATTGCAGATTCCCTACAAAGTGAGTGGCGGCACCTCATTTTTCAGCCGCACCGAAATCAAGGACGTTATGGCTTATCTGCGCTTGCTGATCAATCCTGACGATGACAACGCCTACTTGCGCATTATCAACATTCCTCGGCGCGAAATCGGCCCTTCGACTCTGGAAAAATTGGGTGAATACGCTCAAACCCGCCAAAAAGGCATGCTGGATGCCAGCCAAGAGCTAGGGCTGTCACAATCCCTCTCTGAAAAGCCGCTTAAACGGCTGCAGCGCTTTTCCGAATGGACGGCATCGATCGCCCGCGAAATGCATGGCGCCCAAACGGTTGCACCGATCAGGCGCATGATTGACGAAATCGGGTATCACGACTGGATTCACGAACAGAGCAGCAGCGACAAGGTCGCTGAGAAACGGATCGAGAACGTTGAGTATTTACTCGCCTCCATCGAAAAGATGCTGAAAGAGAGTGACGACGTTGGGTCTGCTGATAACCCCCTGGAAAAGGCGATCACTCAACTGGTGATTCGCGACATCATCGAGCAACAAGCTGATGACAAGCGTAATGATGAGGTGCAGCTTATGACCCTTCACGCCTCGAAAGGGCTGGAGTTCCCACATGTTTTTATGATCGGTGTTGAAGAGGAGATCATCCCGCACCGAACCAGCCTGGACGAGGGCAATCTTGAAGAAGAGCGACGCTTAATGTACGTAGGCATCACCCGCGCACAACGTACACTGCATATCAGCTATACCAGCACACGCAAACAGTACGGAGAGAACGTAGATTGCTCCCCCAGTCGCTTTCTTGAGGAGTTGCCAGAGGGGGCCGTCCAATGGGAGGGGGACGCTTCAGCCAAAAAACCGCGCGAAGAGCAAGAGGCCATTGCAAAAGCACATCTGGCTGACTTAAGAAAACTGCTTGGCAATGTTGACGAGATTTAAGCCGTTGTGTGATGCCTTCTTGCACACCCTATTTGTCGCTTGGCGTATTGACCTCTAGGCGCCGGTTCAGCTCCTCGACCTGCTCAGTCAATCGAAGCAACACAGCCTCGGGCACCTCCACCATGGTGCTCTCCTCCGCACGGGCTTTAGCCGACTCTTGCTCCAGAACATTAACAACGATACCAATGATCATATTTAAAAATGCAAAGGTGGTGAAAAAGATAAAGGTGAGGTAGTAAAGCCAGCTCCAAGGGTGCACCTCCATCGTCTCATACATAACATCGGTCCAATCTTCGAAGGTCATGACACGGAACAGCGTCAACAAGGCAATGGTAATATCCCCCCAGAGAACCGGATTAATTTGACTGAACAGCGTACAACCAATAGCGGCATAGATGTAGTAGATAATAAACATCAACAAAAGCACATACCCCAACTGAGGCATCGCGCGAAGCAGGGAGTTGAGTAACAGCCTTAACTCAGGGACCATGGAGACCATCCTCAAGACCCTGAAGACCCGAATCAATCGACCCACCAAGGCCATTTGCCCCTCTTGGATGGGAATCAAACTGATCACAACGATCACGGTATCGAAGATATTCCAAGCACTTTTAAAAAAATTCACCTTCCGCTCTTCACCTAAAAAGCGGATTAGAATCTCCACCAAAAAGAACGCGGAGATAAAG
>JAYPBG010000001.1:45946-47420 GCA_038124075.1 Gammaproteobacteria bacterium | reverse complement strand
ATGAACGACCATAAGCAGAGGCTCAGGTATATCATAGGTCTTTACACCCACCACCAAAGCAGAAAAGATAATGATAAAGATAACAAAGGTCTCAAAGATCTTGTTACTTCGGATTTTCAGAAAGTGTTGTTGGAGTGATCGATTCAGCATAGCGGTGCAATTATACGAGGGCTCCTCTCCCGATTCAAGACACATGCTTTTCCAACACACATGCGGGCGCACCAGGGCGCCTATTTTCATCTACAATTGATTTTTCTCTTAAGTGTTAGTAACTTGCTGCTTGCACACACCGCTAAACCTCGCCCCTCTATCTTGGGGCAAACAACAGGAATCCAAAGTATGAAAAAATTACAGTGCATTGTATGTGGCTTTATTTATGACGAAGCAGAAGGCCTTCCTGATGAGGGCATTCAACCCGGCACCGCCTGGGACGATGTCCCCGATGACTGGGTCTGCCCTGACTGTGGGGTTAGCAAGGGTGATTTTGAAATGGTTGAAACTGACTGAGCAACCCTGTTTTTGCTTCTTAAACAGCATAGATGTTTTATAGGTCGCTTTTAGGTTAAAATGGGTCCGTTTTTTCTTCGAGGAGCATCAAGTGCCATATCGTTACATCTCTACAGCGACTTTACCCACAAAGTGGGGTACCTTTCTGATTCACGGCTTTGAGGACCTGTCCGATAAAAAAGAGCATTTAGCCCTTTCATTCGGCGACATAGCCAATCAAGAAGCGGGGGTTCTAGCACGTATACACTCCGAATGCTTAACCGGTGACGCCCTGTTCAGCCTTCGATGCGACTGTGGCCCCCAACTGGAAGCGGCACTCAGCCGTATCGCAGAAGAGGGGCAAGGCGTCCTGATGTACCTAAGACAAGAGGGACGAGGCATCGGCCTATTAAACAAGATCAGAGCCTATCAGCTACAAGACGAGGGAGCCGACACCGTTGAAGCCAATGAACAGCTGGGCTTCGCCGCCGATCAACGCAGCTATGATATCTGCAGCTTTATGCTTGAACACTTAAAGGTGAAAAAGGTGCGCCTACTGACCAATAACCCCAAAAAAGTGAACGCGCTGACCGACTTAGGCATTGATGTGGTTGAGCGACTGGCACACGAGACAGGCAAAAACCCTCATAACGAGTCCTACCTTGTGACCAAGCAAGGCAAGATGGGCCACCTTTTTTCACAGAGCGTTTCAGAAGACGATCCAAACGACGCTTAATAAGCCGGCCTGATACGCACAAACGACTAACGCTCAGCACTACCGTCTAGCGGTGCTGCCTGCCCTTTCTCGAAAAACCCCCCCAAGGACGCAAGCCGCTGAGAGATCGCACGGTATATTCCCTCTGAATCCAAGCCAACTTCAGCCAACATATCTGCCGGCTTACCGTGGCTAATATAACGATCTGGCAAACCTAGATTCAATACCGACACCAACACACCCTCGTGCATCAACAGCTCATTCACGGCTGAG
>JAYPBG010000001.1:44199-45936 GCA_038124075.1 Gammaproteobacteria bacterium | reverse complement strand
AGCCTGCTCCGCCTGCAATCGCATTTTCTTCTACGGTGACAATTAAGTCACACTGCCCAGCCAACGCTAAGATCAAGGCCTCATCGAGTGGTTTTACAAAGCGCATATCCACCAAGATAGCATCTAAGCGCTCAGCCGCTTTTTGGGATGCGTGCAGCAGCGAACCGAACGCCAGCACAGCAACCCTAGCACCTCCTTCACGCACCACCTTTGCCTTACCAATCGGCAGGCGCTCACAGGGCTGATCCACTGGGGCACCAGGCCCCGTACCTCTTGGGTAGCGGACCGCAGCCGGGCCTGAATAGTGATAACCCGTAAAGAGCAGGTCTCGGCACGCCTTCTCATCGGACGGCGCCATAATGATCATATTAGGAATGCAACGTAAAAAAGAGAGATCGAAGCTGCCCGCATGCGTTGGCCCATCTTCACCCACCAAACCTGCTCGATCTATGGCAAAAAGCACATCCAGATCCTGAATGGCAACATCATGCACCAGCTGATCATAGGCACGCTGCAAAAACGTCGAATAGATAGCAACAACCGGTTTGACGCCTTCACATGCCAAGCCAGCCGCTAATGTCACGGCATGCTGCTCCGCAATCGCGACATCATGATAACGATCAGGAAACCGCTTTGAGTACTCAACCAAACCGGAGCCTTCTCGCATGGCCGGTGTAATAGCGACAGCTCGATGGTCCTGCTCCGCTAACTCGCAAAGCCACTGCCCAAACACATCGGAGTACTTCGGCGCCTTAACCTTAGGTGCTGCTGGCTTCAGCGCAGGGTTGGGTTCTAGCTTATTTAAGGCATGATAACCGATGGGGTCCGCTTCTGCAGGCGCAAACCCTTTACCTTTTTTGGTCACGACATGTAATAAACAGGGCCCTGGCATCTCTTTAAGCCGATCCAAGTAG
Source organism: Gammaproteobacteria bacterium (assembly GCA_038124075.1). Lineage (GTDB taxonomy): Bacteria > Pseudomonadota > Gammaproteobacteria > Pseudomonadales > JAYPBG01 > JAYPBG01. The sequence continues at coordinate 45,022 of JAYPBG010000001.1, read as the reverse complement.
TCGACCAATTTATCAATGTTATGGCCATCTATTGGACCAATATAATTAAAGCCCAGCTCCTCAAAAAGCGTGCCCGGCGAGAACATGCCTTTGACATGCTCTTCCGTTTTTCTGGCAAAGTCTCGTGCACCCGGCATCTTTTCCAGCGCCTTTTTACCGCTCTGCCTAAGCGAATTATAGGTACGACTTGCCCATATTCTGGCCAAATAATTGGACAGGCCGCCGACATTCTCTGAGATCGACATCCGGTTATCATTGAGCACCACCAGCATATCCGCTTTATTGTGGCCAGCATGATTTAACGCCTCGAAGGCCATACCCGCGGTCATAGCACCATCGCCAATCACGGCCACCACCTTACTCGGATCACCGTTCAGCTGTTTGGCCAGCGCCATACCCAAAGCAGCACTGATCGATGTGCTGGAGTGCCCAACACCAAACGCATCATATTCACTCTCTTCTCGACAGGGAAAGCCTTTAATGCCACCCGCTTGTCGCAGGGTGTGCATCAACTCACGGCGTCCAGTCAATATTTTATGAGGATAGGCCTGATGACCCACATCCCATATTAATTGATCATCGGGCAAGTTAAAAATATAGTGCAGCGCCACCGTCAGCTCAACGACACCCAAACCCGCACCAAAGTGCCCACCGGTTCGACCGACGGCATAGAGCATATAGCTGCGCAACTGGCTGCACAGCTTTTGCAGCACCTCTTGAGGCAAATTACGCAGATCAGCTGGCTTCTCGACTAGGTCCAATAAAGGGGTTGCCGGTCTTTCTCTTGGAATTTCAGTAAACATATCACTCATCTATTCTATTA
>JAYPBG010000001.1:39236-44189 GCA_038124075.1 Gammaproteobacteria bacterium | reverse complement strand
TAATTAATACGGGACACAGTATACTCTGAAATAGACCTCAATAAATGAGCTTCTTTACCGAATATTGAGAGCGCATCAATGGCCGACTCATGCAGTTGGCGAGAGCGCTCGGTGGCCTCCTCCAGCCCGAGCAATGCCGGAAATGTTGCCTTATCCAACATCAGGTCAGCGCCCGCCTGTTTACCCAGTGCAACGGTCTCACCTGTCACATCTAAAATATCGTCCCTTACCTGAAATGCCAACCCTATTGCTCGACCATAGGTACGCAACGCTTCAGCATGAGCATCATCAAACCGCGCTGATGCCTTCAGATCGGAAGCAATGATTGCCATTTCGACACATACCTCAATCAGTCTGCCGGTTTTATTCTTATGAATCGTCTCTAACTCGTCCAGCGTAATCGAAGAGGCACCTTGAGCATCAAGATCAAGCGCCTGACCCGCCGCCATACCGGCCGTTCCGCTTGCCTGAGCCAACGCAGAGATCATCGCCACTTTCTCTTCGGCACTGAGTACCGCAGGCGCCAGGTGATTGCCAGCAATAATCTCATAGGCCAAACTCTGCAGAGCATCCCCTGCCAGTATGGCCGTCGCCTCATCAAAAGCAATATGGCAGGTGGGCTTTCCGCGTCGCAACGCATCATCATCCATTGCAGGGAGGTCATCATGTACCAAGGAGTAAGAGTGAATAAGCTCTACCGCCATAGCGCACGCATCTAAACGCTCTAAACGGCAACCCAAGGCAACACCGGTTGCGTAGATCAAAAGGGGCCTCATCCGCTTACCACCGTTTAATGATGCGTAGTGCATCGCATCATTAAGCGTACTGGCCACTGTGGGCACACCCTCAAGTGCGCTTTTCATAAGTCGCTCAACGCGCTCTTTTGCCTGTTTAGCCGCTTGATCCAGATCCAGGTGTTCGAAGTGTAGATCCAGCGTTTCACTCATCATCAGTCGCATCATCCTCCTCACCCGCAACCAGCGCCAAGCTGTACGCCCCCTCTTTTTCTACGAGCACTTTTACGGTCTGTTCGGCTTGCTGCAGTGCATGCTGACAGTCTCGGCTAAGCTTAACCCCTTTCTCAAAGGCTTTTAAAGACTCTTCTAGCGACAGATCACCCGCCTCCATCTTCTCAACCAACAGCTCCAAATCATTCAGCGCTTTTTCAAATTTAACGCCTCGCTTTTTACTTGTCTCACCCGTCATAAACGATCACCTCAAACCAATAGACGCACCCAAAATCTTCTCAACCATCTTCAACCGGCAATCATAACCCACTCGCCCGTTCCGCGCCTCCACTTTTGATCCATAGGCATCTGGGCCTACTCACTGAGCGACCGGCCACTACCCCTCAACACAGACCATCGGAGCGCACAGATCGACCAACCTGAACATTTTATAATCGTATTTTTTGACTAAACTGTATAAAAGAGGCGCTGAATTTAGACAAAATACAACAACAAGGAATAAGGAACAAAGGTAGGAAAGGTGGATTTAGCAACCCTGTTAGGCATGATTGGTGCCTTCGCCATTATTGTACTGGCCATGCTACTGGGTGGTGGCGTTGGCGTATTTATAAACGTACCCTCACTTCTTGTCGTCATTGGCGGTACGACATTTGCCGTTCTGATGAAATTCACATTAAGCCAATACCTCGGCGCCTTCAAAGTAGCAGGCAAGGCCTTTAAATTTAAATCTGTGACACCTGAAGAGCTTATCGAAGAGGTGTCCGAACTTGCCGATCTGGCACGCAAAGGGGGCCTGCTATCGCTGGAAGGCAAAGAGGTCAGCCATGAGTTTTTACAAAAAGGCATCACCTTACTGGTGGATGGCCACGACCCTGACGTTGTGCGCACAATGATGAGCAAAGATATGAAGCTCGCTTATGAACGACACGACTGGGGCTCTAAAATCTGGTCTGGTATTGGCGACGTAGGCCCTGCAATGGGCATGATCGGCACATTAATCGGGCTGGTGCAGATGCTCTCCGCAATGGATGACCCCAAATCCATTGGGCCCGCCATGGCTGTGGCACTGCTCACAACACTGTACGGCGCCATGCTGGCCAATATGGTCGCCTTACCCATGGCAGACAAGTTAAAGCTTCGGGCTGACGAAGAGAGCCGCACCCAATCGATGATCATTGATGCCATCACGTCTATCCAAGCGGGTCAAAATCCACGCGTGATACGCAGCATTCTACAGACCTACATAAACGCCTCTAAGCGCGAAACCGAAGAGTAGCAGGCGTTTTAATCCAAGACAGCTGGACGTAGACCATGAGCGATGATAGTGAAGAAGATTGCCCCGAATGCCCTGCTGGCATTCCAGCCTGGGTTATGACCTTCGCAGACCTGATGTCTCTACTGATGTGCTTCTTTGTACTGCTGCTCTCTTTTTCTGAGATGGATGCCATGAAATACAAACGCCTTGCAGGCTCAATGGCCTTTGCATTCGGCGTGCAGAACAAAGTAGATACAAAAGACATTCCTCGCGGAACCAGCATCATTGCTCAAGAGTTCAGCCCAGGCCGCCCTCAACCCGCACCCATTAATATCGTACAACAAGAGACAACCGACATCACGCAATCCACACTCAAAGTTCAGTGCGACTTCGGCGAGGACTCAGAGGAAGAAAAGAAAGAGGGCGCTGAAGGCCAGCCGTCTCAATCCACCGAAGCACAAACAAAAGCACAGGCAAAAGCACAAGCCCAACTGGAAGAGATGATCATCTCAACCCAGAACGATGCTAAGCGAGTAGCACTGGCACTTAAAGATCAAATAAAAAGCGGTCAGCTGGAGATAGAGACCCGCGGGCGTAAAATCATTATCCGTGTAAAAGAGCGCGGCTCCTTCCCCTCAGGTTCGGCTACACTTAGACCTGAGTTTAAACCCATTATGGAAAAAATGCGTGATGCCTTGCGCGACGTTCCAGGCAAATTTAACGTAGAGGGTCACTCTGACGACATTCCTATCAGCACGCCGCGCTTTCGATCCAACTGGGAGCTCTCCTCAGCAAGAGCCGTCTCTGTCGCTCACGAGCTTTTCCTAGACGAAGCACTGGATGAACGCCGCTTCACCGTTGTTGGTTATGCTGATACACGCGCACTGATCCCCAATACCGACTGGCGTAGCCGAGCAAAAAATAGACGTGTTGAAATCATTGTAGAGCAGAGCGAAGAGAAGCCACCGAAATATGAAATTTTTGATGCCGAGAACATTGAAGAGCAGGATCTCAACAGGCTCATTGAAGAGCTCGAAGCGCGTGAACAACCTGTCAAATTTGAGTTCGCACCTGATGAGCTGTTTTAATGGGCATCGCTGCACTCCACTTAATCCGTTTAACGTTTGCTCAATGAAGGCCCACCCTTATGAATAGCCCTCCTACTGAAAAAAGGCGTTTTGTTCGCGTATCCGACAGGTTGCTTCTCGCCATCCGCACCACTGAAGACGCGGGAACACAACAAAAGCAGCTCGAGGCGTACGGTCAACTTAATGACAAGGATACACTACCTATCTGCCATCAGGTCAAAGCGATTGATGACAGCCTCTCTCTTATACTGCATAAGCTAGGGGATAAAATGCCAAACACATCAAAAGCGATAGCGCTGCTGAATAAAAAACTTGATCTTATTGTCCACCATGTTTTAAAAAGCGAAATCGGTGATGAACACCAAGAGCAAGAGGTTAGCATCAGCGCCGCTGGTCTCGGTTTTTCCAGTAGCACGCCTTACATCTGCAATGACCTTATCACCCTCGATATTATGTTGCAGCCGACCCCCTACCGCATCATCACTCAAGCGCGCGTTGTCTCATGCAACCAAGCCACAGATGACGCATCACTCTCTACGCCACTCTATTTCATTCGAACGGAATTTGAACACCTTGGTAAAGAAAATGAAGAAGTCATCATTCAGCATGTTATACGCCGACAAAGTGTCATTCTAAAGCAGCAGCGCTTAATGCGTGAAACACACCCTTATGACGGATCCGACAGTGCCTAAAGAAAAAAGCCTAAAAAAAAGCCCGCATAATGCGGGCTTTTTCAACGGTCACAGTACTGGCAAATAACAGTACTGACCAATATAACAGGACTGACTTAAGCAGCTTTTTCCGCTTTGGTGGTTTTTTTCACAGCGCGTGGCTTGCTGGCTGCTTTAGGTGCATCACCCTCTTCAACCTGTTTTACAAGATCCTCTATGATTTTCTGAGTCTCTTGTTTCGCCTTCTCCACCAAACCAATGGCGGCCATCTTAAGCGTTTGTGCAGCCTCTTTAACACCACCCTCAAGGTTCACAGTGTTCTTCAGCTGTTCTGTCAGCGTGTTACCGCTTTCAAGCTGAGTTTCACCCTCTTTAGCAAGCGCCTCCAACTGACGGCTCCCCTCTTCGGTCACTTTAACCAAAAGGCCACGGCTTGCAGCATCAAGTTTATTCAACTGCTTACCAAAACCTTCTACCTGCTCTTTAAATTTTTCAGTTAGCTGACTCATAATAAAATACTCTCCAAGTGCTTAATCAAAGCTTTTAAACAACACCGGTTTGGCCCTAAACACCAAACCATCCGAAAAACCGTTAAACAGCCGCCTCTTTTGACTCCGCTCCAGCAGCAGCCTGAGACTTATGCGCTTCACCCAGCTCAACCAGCTCTTTGAATACTTTCTCCCCTGATTCTCGAACTTTAGTCAATAGACCAAGGCTGGCCAGTTTAACTTGGTCTACGGAGCCTTTGACATCTTCAAACTGCCCATCAAAGGAGTTTTTCACCTGCTCAATAATAGTTCGACCTTCCTCTTTTTGGGCTTCACCCGTTTTTACAAGATGGCCAAACTGTTTTTCTACTTCGCTTGATAACTTCATTGCAAGTCCACGGCCTGCTTTGGTTAGTTGCACAGCAGAATCATTCACCTGCTCCCACTGCTGCTTCACTGTTTCAGACACTTTATCGGCTAGTT
>JAYPBG010000001.1:34932-39165 GCA_038124075.1 Gammaproteobacteria bacterium | reverse complement strand
CTCATATTTCACTCCTCCGACCGCTGTAGATGGGCCGTTTTTACCAATTACACCAAATTTAAACAATACTCATTCAAAAAACCAATCTGCTCTATCTATTATTAAATAACGCCAGTATAGCCAGCACTTTTCAGATACTCAGATACGATTCTAAGGGCCTATTCAACATCGGCCGTGCAAACCAGTCCTCTTACACGCAACGGCCTAGTCGATCAATATACCAGGTTACGATATCAAAAAAAATTAGAATAAGAACCCTAATTTTCACCGATGCATGCCGCTATGAGTCTACCAGACGAAATTTCTGTGGGTTTGCACGCAATTTCATGATCTTTTCTGCTCGACTACGCTCAATCACACCCGTCAAGCAGTCGGCAATATAACGGACATCGACACCCAGGGCTTCCGAAATGAAATCAGGGCATCGCCCCAAGAAGAAGAGGCACTCAATAATGGCGGGCACTTGGGCATCCTGAACGAGCCCAAAGTTAATCCGAACAACGGTACGACGTTGGTGGCGCGCCCTTGGAATCACGCCGTTCTCTTTGGTTAAGGTATACAAATGAGGGGGGATACAGCAGTGCGCCATAATCTCTTCAGCTTCACGGCCACGAGCCTTATCAAACAACAGGCTCTTTTGGATATTTTCTAACTCAATAAGTTTCTCGATTAACTCAGCATCCATGCACTCTATCCATACAATTCAAATAACTCAACTAACTCCACTCACTCAAGCACCGCCCACTCACCACTAATATAGCTAAAAAATGGCTAACAAGATGCTAACAGCCGCAATAGCCGAGCATACACTCGGATTTAAATGCGAATCAGAGAGGCGCCGTTTTATAATAACCCTCCTCTCTAAGCTCTTGTATATTGCCCAACACCTTCTCGGATCGGTAATATTTTAGCCGAATATTAGCATCATCCTTATCAAGCTGCATCAGAAGTGCCCAAACTGAGTGAGCATCCGAAACAAAGCCTTTACGGTACAGATCATCTGCATGCTTATTCAATAGCGCAATCTGGCTTTTAATGTACTGACTGGCTTCTTGAACTTTTGCTTGCTGCTCTTGGTTGAGCTCCAACGCCTCCAAGCGCATCAGCAACTGTTGTGTTTCAACCAAGCGCCCCTCTCGTATCATTCCATCTACATCGATAACCCACTCATCGATCCGGCGAGCCTCTTTCTTGATAGGCAGGTCCGTTTCAGCGCGCTCACTGCGAGACCGCCTCTCGAAACTGACCGCACCACCTGGAACCCTATAGCCACCCACACCCAAGCCATCGCCACTCCAGCCACCTATTTTGACTTCAGCTTGCTCGAAAAGCTGGTACCCAAGCCGCACATGCTGCTGCTCATGCGCTTTCGATAACGCAAACCCTGAAAGTGCCCCATAGATCCTATTGGCCACTAGGTAGTCGCCCTCCATCAGGGCCGACGACGCGCTTGCCAGAAGCCTCTTTGCACTCCCCTGCTGATGGAATCGATTCCAAACAACCCTTAACCGAGGCCATACCGAGCCAACACCTCGCTTAGCCGACTGCATCTGGTACACCAACGCCTGTTCTGACAACCATTGAGCATACTCTATTTCTGCATTCAGCTCCGCCTCTTGGGTATAGGCATCACGCTGGCGTTCCAGCGCGTCAATCTGCTCACGCAATGTCTCAGCAAAGTCATCAGATAACTTACGCTCCAATTGAGAGAGCCGTTCAATACCAAGCCCCCAGCGCCGCTCTTCAGCATAAACTGAAGCCGCCTGTTTCTCCTTAATCACCAAGGCAGCCGCCCTCTCCCGAACCTTTTGGAGCGTGATCTCTTCACCATGCACCACAACAGGCAACGGCACAGCAGCCGATACACGGTTCGCCCGCAACCACTGCTCTACTTTCGAAAACTCAGAGTGCTCCAGCCAAAGGGCCAGCTGACTCTCCCAGCTCAAGGGTGGCGAGCGCAGGGGTACCGCTGTGCAACCCACTGCAACAGACATAATCAGAATGAGAAGTGTTTGATTAGCGCGCTTCATTCACCCTATCCTCTCCATCAGGCAGGCCCAATAGATCCGGCCCTAAATCAACCTGCTCATACAGCTGCTCAATATGTGCACTTAATCTAAACTGAAAAGGTGCAGACAGCGCCTCAATCACTTGCACCTGTATCCGCTCAGATTTGCCTTTCACGGACCAAACATCCTCGCTGGTCACCAAACGCTTCTCCCCATGCGCCCGCTTAAACGCCGCCTGGCTGACCACCACTTTTTTCGGCACCCCGTTATTACATAATCGTGCCGCCACATTAACCGCATCCCCTACAACCGTATATTGCAACCGATTATCACAGCCTAAACAACCTGCCAGCATCTCACCTGAATGCAGCCCAACACGAAACTCGATGACGGGCAAGCCCATTGTCCTTCGGTCTTCATTGACGCGCTCCACCAGCCCCAAGATCACCAAAGCGCAACAAATGGCTTGAAAACTATGCTCATCCTGAGCATCCGGCACACCAAATAGAACCATGGCGCCATCCCCTATGTACTTATCCACAACACCCCGATAAAACACACTGGCTCGATGAATAAGCGCATAATAGGTATTCAGGACCTCAACCATCGCATCAGGGGTGTGCTCTTCGCACATCTTGGTGAAACCAACAATATCAACAAACAGGACGGTTGCGTCAACATACTTCGACAACTGCGTTGGCGAGTCAATATTGGAGAGAATCTTTCTCGCTACAGAGGGATCGAAGTAACGGTTGAAGGTATCCTTCATCTTATCACGCTCCTCAAGCCCCTTAGACATCTCATTAAACCCCTCAACCAGCTGCCCAATCTCATCCTGTCTTTCATTTGAGATCATCTGACCAAACTCCCCTTTTCGAATGGCGTAACTGGCCAGGGTGAGCCGTTTAATAGGGTCGGTAATGCTGCGCGCAAGGAGTATTGCAATCAACACAGCCAGCATCAGCAGGATCAAAGTGGCCATCGTCATCCAGCTTAAGCCTTTCTCAATCGCTGACTCAATGGCCTGCTTATCGATCGTAATATAGGCATAGCCCGCTCGAACATCTTGAAAGGTCACAGGTGCAATATAAACCCCCAACCTGGGATCGTGAACAGGCAGCTGGTCAATAATATTCAGCTCAAAAGAGTACGCACTTCCAGACTGAGCCAACACCTTATTCTCTATATCCGTAATGGTAGCACTGACCACATTAGAGGCCTCCGTCACCTTAGTGACCAGCACGTTCAAACTGAGCAGATCGTCCGCCAGCAACAGCTCAGCGGCCGAATTTGCCGTTTGGTTAACAATGGCACGGCCAAACGTGTCTGTCTGCTGATGCAACAGCTGACTCAATTGTGACGTAACAATCACCCACAAGATGGTCAGAGTTAAGCCAATCAACAGGATCAGTGCGGCACTCACCTTATGCACCAACGGCAAACGCCCAACTGTGCGGTAGTACACCCTTTTGGCTGCACTCAGCATGCTATCCCCTCTCTCATTTTGTTTTACGTTGATTACCTTTACATAATAGCCAACACCACTGTCCATCCACTACAATATAGACCACGACCCCACTCGAATATAAGCTGAGCCTAGAGGAACCCCTTACGTGCGAGAACTGCTGCTGCTGGAAATAAACGGTATTAACCTTCCAAAAACCGTACCAACAATTATACACTTTATAAGTGAGCATCCACTAACGATTATCAATATTGACCAGCATGCAACTCACGCCTCCTTCTCGCTTAGCCTGCTCTTAGAGCCTACCACCAAAACAATCAGCCCATTTCTAGAAGCGCTCTCCTCACTTGGCGAAGAATTAAACTTCGCCATCCGGACAACGGTGATCGACCCTAAAGCGCTACCAGACACACCGCCACCTGCCATCTCTTTTATAGTCACTCTGCTTGCTAAAACATTAAGCTCAAAGCAGCTGGATCAGATCATTCGTCATATTGAACAACATCACCTAAAATTACAACGTATTAACCCGCTATCACATCACAGTACCTACCTCACCCGCCACTCAAACAAACAGGCCCATATCACCAGCCTAGAGCTCTGCGTCAGCGGCCAACCCAAAAAACTGGCGACATTAAAAAAGACCTTCTTAGATATTGCCCAATCGACAGGCATTGACATTGCTTTTCAGAAAGAGAATGCCTACCGTCGCTATCGACGATTGGTGGTTTTTGACATGGATTCAACGCTCATTGAGAC
>JAYPBG010000001.1:27429-34922 GCA_038124075.1 Gammaproteobacteria bacterium | reverse complement strand
GGTTATAGATGAGCTGGCCAAAGCCGCCAACGTAGGTGAAGAAGTATCCCGCATCACCGAGCAGGCGATGCGCGGTGAAATCGACTTTAACGACTCATTCAAACAGCGCGTTGCCCTGCTTCAAGGCCTATCAACAGATGTGCTCAGCACCATAGCCGATAAGCTTCCGATCACTCACGGGACCGAACGCCTCTTAGCACACCTAAAACAGCTCGGACTAAAAACAGCCATCATATCAGGCGGCTTTCAGTATTTTGGTGATCACCTACAAAAAAAGCTTGGATTTGACTTCGTCTTTGCCAACCCACTGGACACCCAAGATAATCTGGTCACTGGGAAGGTGCGCCATCCCATCATCAATGGCGAACGTAAAGCCGAACTGCTGAAGCAGATTGCTGCACAAGAGGGCATCGCCCTAGAACAGGTCATTGCAGTGGGGGATGGGGCCAATGACCTGCCTATGCTCTCTACTGCCGGCATGGGCATTGCTTTTAGAGCCAAACCCATCGTCAAAGCGCAAGCGGATCATGCCATCTCCACCTTTGGGCTGGATGCGATACTCTACTTAATGGGATTAAGCGATGCCGACTTAAACACCGACTGCCCTGAAAAACAGCACGCTAGTGGCCATGAGAAAAGTCATAACTCATATCGGGCATAGGGGGCTGCAAGTAGTAGCCTTGTATATAGTTCACCCCAAACTGCCACAACTCCGATAAAATACCTGCGTTCTCAACAAAAGGGGCAATGGTCAAACGACCACTCTCATGTATTTTTGCGACCAGCCCCGTCAGCGCGTCTCGATTGTCTCCTTTCGCAAGCGCTCGAATTAACGAGCCATCCAGTTTCACATAGGCCGCATCTGCATGCTTCAATAGATCAAGCGGGGCATCCTCCACACCGAATCGAGACACTGAAAATTTACACCCAAACTCATGCAGCTTTGCAACAAACTCTTTAAGAGGCTTCAAATATTGACAGGCGTCTTTTTCATTCACCTGAAATGTCACAACCCCTTTGGGCAGCTTGGCCGCTTTTAAGGCAACACCCAACCAGGGAATCAAACTGGCATCCCTTATCGATTGGCTCGTTAGGTTCACGAGAACATGAGTATCAAACCCTTTGGCACGCCGTGCAGCAACGGTCTTAATGGACTGCAAGATTACCCAGCGATCAATTTTTTCAGATAAATTCGCACTCACCGCTTGCCCTAAAAACTGATCTGGGGATATCTCTTTTCCCTCTTGATCAATCAGCCGAAGCAGCACCTCATAAAACTCAAACTCCTCACCTCTTAAACTGATGATCGGCTGAAACAGTATTCGAAAGAGATTGTTATCGATCGCCTTCTGTAAATTCACCCTCTCCTCTTCAGAGCGCAACGCATCGTCACAACCCTCTTCAATCTCTGCAGGCGGCCGATAGATGCGCACACCATTCCCCTCGGCCTCTTGCTGAAGGGAAACGGCCGCTTTCATACCTCGCGAAATAATATCGTAAGCCGCGCCGATATTGGGCTTTACAAAAGTAATGCCTACACTCACCGTCACGGTGACAGTGAGTTCGCCAAAGTCAAACAACGCCGCTTCAAAAGCTTCACGCACCCTCTCGGCATATTGAATGGCTCGGTTTTCATCCCCCTGATCGCACAAAATGCAGAAATCAGAGTCTGCGAACCGAGCCAACAGATCCTTCTCATTCATGACTGAATTAAATACACCAACAACCTGCTTTAACAGGTCATCCACTCGTGCTAAGCCATGCTCTTTTTTCAGCTCAATAAATCGATCAACCACAATATAATAAAGGGATGAGATGGCACCGCTCTTTTCTGACCCAATCAATTTTTCAGCCAGCATGCCTTTAAAGCGCTCTCGATTCAGAATACCGGTTAATGGATCTTTTGCACTGGCCTCTGCAATTTTCTCCTTCAGCGTTTCGTTCATCTCCGCCTGAATTTCAGCATGCACCTCTTCCTGTATCTGTGCTTTAAGCTCTTCACGCTTCTCTTCAGGTGCCTGGGGCTCAACAGCAGGCGCCGCAACAGCCTGATCGCGCGCAATCATAACCTGAGTACAGCTTTCACCGTCATACTCAGCCGAAGAGAACATCAGACAAACAGCAAAAGGCTCATCCTTATTGCCCTGGCCAGCACAAGAAAAAGAAGCTGTTTTGGTACCGCTTGACATATACTCTTTAAGAAATGCTTTAAACGCAGCTTGCTCTTCAGCAACAATGACATCCATTAACGGCACACATTCAACTTCTTCAGCATCCTCAAAACCAAACGCCTCCATGTACGCCTCATTAGCATACAGATGCATACCATCCATAACATAAGCAACAGGCTCCAACGAACTGCCCAACAGAAGCTGGCAACGCTTCTGCATCTCCTCTACCTCAAGCTCCAAAAGCTGTCTAAAGCGCCTCTCTTGAAGATTGGCAAATTCACGCATCAAAACAAACATAAGGTGCGCCAGCTCATCAACCGAAACAACATCAACGGCACCCCACTTCATATACTCAACAATCTGGTTACGCTCTTCACCCTCAACCAAGACAATCACGGGCAGATCAACACCCGTTTCCTCTACCATCTCGATCACAGACTTAGCCGTCAACGCCTCAACCGACGGGCGCGTCAACACTAAATCACATGCAAAGCTCCCCAGCGCCTCCGATAATCCCTCCGCACTGTCCACATAGGTCGAACGCACTTTTTGACCCGCATTCCTCAGTGCATTTACCATCTGTTCAGAATCATTCGGTGAATCATGAATGACGATGAGTCGAGTCTGTTCCATACCGCATCAAAACCATCTGTTTGTTTATCTATCTATTTGTTTATCTGTCTATTTATTTATTCATCTATATTGCTCACAATAAACAGAACATCACTTTACGCATGCACCGCTTATAAGCTTGACCATACTGTATCAAAATCATCTTCATCCTTAGATCCCAGCTCCATACCCGACAATGACTTATTGGGTGAAAGCACATTTAGTGTAAACTGACAGAAGCTCGCCGTTTTCACCACCTGTTTTAGCAGCTGAACTTTTACCTCTGAACCATTTTGATTAAGCAGCACTTTTGAGCCTTCTTCAAACATGATATTCGGCAATAAAATCGTCATGGGCTGCTCCAACGACTTTAACTCAGGCAACAGCAGAGCCCTCATAAAATCCCCTGCAACACCCGTCTTGCGCAACAGCTTAACACCGACGGGATTGGCGTGAGAAGCCATTAACTCTAAACCAATTCGAACATTCTCTTTAGAGATCCGCTTCGCCCAACGAATAACGCCCACCCCCCATCGGGCAGCACCTTTCTCTCGGACACCCAACAGCTCACCTGTTTTAATAGCGCCTGGCATCGCCTGTGGCAAATTAACGCAGTAACCTCCTGGGCTGGTGTTAACAAGCTGAGACTGACAAAGTTTAAACTTTTCCTTTTTCTCAGCCAACTTATTTAAGGAGGAGGCTGTATACCCTATTTTACCACCCGCCATATCTAAACTATCATTTGATCCACCAAACGCCTGAGACCAAACATCATCCTTGGACGCCTCTTGAAACAACGGACTGCTTTTAACGCCCTGCTCTTCGGAACCACCATCCGCATCACCGCGAACACCGGCCGCTTTACCACGTAAAACGTCATTAAATTCACACTCCCCCGCTAGATGATAGTGCGCCATCAGCATGCCAACAGCAAGCTCAACCCCCCCCGTCTGTTGCGTACGAGAAAAACTGCGTTGCTTTTGACCCGACCATGCTTGCGTCAAGTGCTGTACCAGCTCCAGCGTCAAACCTTGAGCAACCTGGACACCTTCACTGCCACCTCTATCATCAGAGCGCATACGCTGAAGCTGATCAACCAACGGTTTACAACTAAAAAAGCGGTTCTGATCCCCATCCGAAACATGAGCAAGGTCTCGCATAATAGGCTCATCACCCTTGCGCAAATCAACAACAAACGTTTGCGCATTACCCTTCTTTTTCGATATATGAATATATTGGGCCAAAAAAGCAGACAGGGTATATACGTGCGCAATCTCATTTTGGCGCAACTGATTCATTTTTGCCGTAGCCAATATACACGCTCGTTGATATATATGGGCAATCGAACATACGCTTACAAACTGAGCCTCCCGATCGGTCAGCTCGGCCTCTAAAAAATCATGGGTATCTGCCAGCTCATAAAGACCATTAATTTCTTGCCATAAATGCGTTGGCGTTGGAAAATAGAGCTGATAACACCGATCCAATGTTGACGTTAGATCTGATATTGCCCTATGCACCGCTCGAGACATCTGCTGCTTACAATCCGCGATTTCAACTTTATTCACATTTTGAACAACAATTATCTTATACCCGTTTGCAAGATGCGCCTGCAGGGCTTGCGCTAAATTGGCCACCTTAGAGGCTTTATCTGGCAGAACAATCGGCTGGTTAGCATAGTGTTTTTTCAGCGCATTACAGACATAATAGACAGAGGGCCTCATCACTTCGAGCAGAGTAAACCTCAAAGGGGCATCAATACGCAATTGATTAAGCTCTTGTAAACCAGAATAGAGCAGCCGCGCTGTCTCACCAAGATTGGCTCTTGGTAACGCATCAACCCAAGCTGCCAGCTTTTTCTGAGAGTGGCCACTAAAAGATAATGATTCTAAGGTTTGGTCCGGTACTCGAAAACGCACATTTACACCACTTACATCATTTATATTTATTGATATCAATTACATCACCTGCGTATGTACGCCATCTGCAATACGCATATTACAGCCATTTTACAGCCATATAGTTAAATATTAATCTATATGCGGTAAGTTACCCAGGCATTAGACATAATTTACTCTTTTTTTCGCTATTTTTATTAAAAACACCTTTTTTATAACACGTTTCAAGGTAAGCACAGAGCCTATCATCTATTTTTGCATACCGACGCCGTGCTTTCACAGCGCCTTCATGCCTCAGGCCCTCATATTTGCAACATGACACACCATGAACGTTGGCGCATCTATTAAAGCGCACCGTGTACAGGCGTTTTGGATGGCGCCCCCATCACCTCTCGAACAAGTTTTGGAACAAGATACCCAGGTAACGTCGATAACAGCTCACGGTAGATCCGCTCCACCTTTTGTTGCGGCACCTCAAAGTGCGCAACCCCTGAGACACGATCCAAAAGGTGAAGATAATAGGGCATAACGCCATACGCTAATAAACGCTGACTCAACTCAGACAGCACATCAGCATCATCATTCACACCGGACAGCAGCACTGACTGATTCAGCAAGGTGACACCTAAGGCTTTTAATGCCTGCATCGCCAAGCCAAACTCACTTCCCAGCTCCTGCGAGTGATTTGCATGCACCACCATAACAACCTGATGCTTCGACTCCGACAGCAACTCTGACATCCAATTTACCCACTCAGCATCAATGCGTTGCGGTATCACCACCGGCAATCGAGTGTGAAACCTTAAGCGCCGCACATGCGCAATAGAGAGCAGAGGTTCCACTCGTGCCCTCAGCGTCTCTGTTTTAAGCGACAGTGGATCTCCGCCCGAAAAGATCACCTCCGTAATGGAGGCATCATTGGCGATGTAGTCCACCACTTGCTGCCAATGAGCAGCACTCAAGCGGTTCTCTTTATAAGGAAAGTGGCGACGAAAACAGTAACGGCAATGTATTGCACACGCACTGGTCATCACCACCAAAACGCGCCCCTGATATTTATGAAGCAGGCCAGGTAAAGAGCGACTCTGCTTCTCCCCTAGCGGGTCACTGACAAAACCCTGATGCTCAATCAGCTCTGCAGGGTCGGGCAACACCTGGCGCAGCAATGGGTCTGACAGGTCACCCAAGTCAGCCCTCTCTAGAAACCCGCTGGGTGCACGTGACCTGAACAGCTCATTGGCTTTTTTTATACCCTGCTCATCGTGCATCGCCACACCCGCCTTGATATACAGCTGTTCTATACTTAAATTGGCCTGAGATAAGTGCTTTTGCCACTCGCCCACCTGCCAAGGCAACTTATTTTGGGGTACCATACGCGCTTGCAAACGTTTACTCCTTGATGATGCTTATTTAACCACAACGAAAACTCTGCAGTGAGATCGCTGCACCGAAAGGTAACCATGTTATGGCAAATTATTCTACCAACGAATTCAAATCCGGTCTTAAAGTCATGCTCGATGGCGACCCGTGCTCAATCATTGAAAATGAGTTCGTCAAACCCGGAAAAGGCCAAGCGTTCAACCGCGTCAAACTGCGCAACCTGAAAAACGGTAAAGTCTGGGAGCGCACGTTCAAGTCGGGTGAAAGCATCGAGGCCGCTGACGTCATAGAACTCGACCTGCAATACCTCTACAACGACGGCGAATTTTGGCACTTTATGGACCCAGACAGCTTCGAGCAACACGCTGCAGATGCAAACGCCGTCAGCGATGCACAAAAGTGGCTGAAAGAAGAAGACACCTGCGTTGTTACCCTCTGGAACGGCGCCCCTTTAAGCGTGGTACCACCCAACTTTGTTGAGCTGGAGGTCACTCAAACCGACCCTGGACTCAAAGGTGATACCGCATCAGGCGGCACCAAACCCGCCACATTAAGCACAGGTGCTGTCGTCAACGTCCCTCTATTCCTATCTGAGGGTGAAGTCATCCGTATTGATACACGAACCGGGGACTATGTCAGTCGAGCCAAAGGATAAGCCGGTCCCATCGGAGCAGCTGGGCGGCCAACCCGTAGAGGACTGGCAGCCCAGCACAACCATGACACTCTTAAAGAAACGGGCCGCTTTGCTCTCGAATATTCGCGCCTACTTCAATCGGTTGAATGTTCTAGAAGTTGAAACACCCCTTCTGAGCGCAGGTACCGTCACGGATCCTGCGCTTGCACCGCTCTACACAGAGCCTCGCTGTATAGGCCAAGCAAAACGTTACCTGCAGACCTCTCCTGAATTTCATATGAAGCGGCTTTTAGCCTCCGGCTCAGGCTCGATCTTTCAGATCAGCAAAGCCTTTCGAGATGATGAAATTGGACAACAGCATAACCCGGAGTTTACGATGCTGGAGTGGTATCGGGTTGGCCTTGACTATCAAGCTCTCATCGGTGAAATAGATTCACTGCTCAGTGCTGTGGGCGTGACAATGACCTCTCATGCCGTAACCTATCGTGCACTGTTTTTCGAACACTGCCAACTCAACCCTCATACCGCCACGACCGCCGAGCTGATCGAACGGGCACAGGATAGCCTGGGTAAGCAGATAGAAGGGCTAACACTCGATAACCGCAGTGACTGGCTGGACCTCATCTTCAGCCATATTATCCAACCCAACCTAGGCAAGAGCGCACCCATTTTTGTCTACGACTACCCCGCATGCCAAGCAGCACTGGCCAAAACCGCGATTCTAGACGATGAATTAGGTAATGACTTAGGCGGCGGCAAAAACCATTATAGGGTCGCACAACGATTTGAGCTTTTTTA
>JAYPBG010000001.1:19616-27419 GCA_038124075.1 Gammaproteobacteria bacterium | reverse complement strand
GGCATCGAGCTTGCCAACGGGTATCAGGAACTCACCGACGCCAAGGAACTTGAGCACCGCCTCTACCGTGAAAGCAGCGCTCACCCTGAGCGAACGCTCGATCGACGCTTAATCGCTGCCCAGCATGCCGGCCTCCCCGAATGCTCTGGTGTTGCGCTGGGCATTGACCGTCTAATGATGACCCTGTATGACCTACCCTCTATAAAAGCGACCCTCTCATTTGATTTTAACCGGGCCTAACAGTGATAGAAGAACGGTTAACGCTCAACCTGCACCCCAATGGGCTCACCCATTTTAATGGACTGCCCCTCTTTGAGCTCTGGCAGCCACTCAACAGCGCCTTTACCAAAGAGTATGATTGCCGTTGAACCAACACTGAAGTGGCCCATCTGCTGGCCCTTATCCAACACCGTGGCATTGCCTACATTTTGGTAATAGCGTGTCATCACTTTTGAACGGCGATGCGGCGGTGAAACCTGCCCTGCCCAAACGGTATGAATACCGCCAACCACCATAGCGCCCACCAAGACCACCCCCATCGCATCTTGATCCACCTCATCAGCCGGCAGGCGCCCTTCCTTTTTGTCGCGCCGATTAAAGATCGATACAACACGCTCATTGCGCGTAAACAGGTTTGGAACATGGTTAGCCGTGTGCTGATTGACAGAGAATAGACAGCCTGGGATATAGATCATCTTCTCAAGCATGCCGCGCAGAGGCATGTGAACTCTATGATAATTAAACGGCGCAAGATAGAGGGTCATATAGCTGCCACCTTCGAACGGCTTAGACCACTCTCGATTTCCTCCTAACA
Organism: Gammaproteobacteria bacterium; assembly: GCA_038124075.1. Taxonomy (GTDB): domain Bacteria; phylum Pseudomonadota; class Gammaproteobacteria; order Pseudomonadales; family JAYPBG01; genus JAYPBG01. Next base: position 26,605 of record JAYPBG010000001.1, on the reverse strand, counting down.
GCTCAAGCAGGTTATACATTCGACCTTTTGCTTGAATCAAGGTGCCCTCTGAGATGGTTCCAAACTGGCTGATCACACCATCGGCAGGCGCCACCACATGTTCAGGATCGATGGGACGAGCTCCCGGTTTAAGTGCCCGAGTAAAAAACGCATTAAAGCTTGGGTATTTCTCCGGATCCTCCTCAATCGCATCACTCATATCAACACGAAAGCGATGAATAAAGAGTTTAATCAGCCGATTTTTCACAGCACGCGCCTCAAGCTCTGCAGCAAACCCAAGGGCTCGAGAGAGCATGTGTTGCGGCAGTACGTACTGCATCGCAATCTTCAGTTTATTTAGCAACATGGCAACACCTCAGATTAATTTCGTATCATTCATACCGTAGAAGAAGCGTACGAGGCACCGGTCTCAACCGGTGTATCAGGGTCATTACCCCACTCTGACCAGGAGCCCGCATAGGCTTTTATTACAGGAAACCCCAGTATCTTGCCAACCAGATAGGTAAACCCAGAGCGATGGTGAGTTTGACAATGCGTGATCACCTCCTTGTCTGCTGTAATACCGAGGGCCGCAAGCTCTTGCCGAATATCATGCAAGGGACGCAGCCGCAGACCATTTTGACGATCCATCGCCTGAGTCCACTCATAATTAACCGCACCTGGAATATGCCCACCTTTCTGAGCAAAACAGCGCTCTCCTGTAAACTCCTCTGGGGAGCGAGCATCCCATATCACCATCGCCTTCTGGCCCTCCTGGTCTGCAATGCCCGCACCTGCAGACGTCGCCGCCAAGCGCTCCAATATATACTCTTTTGAAACAGCAACATCCCTGTTTAGCACATTGACCTCCGATGATGAAGCGGCGGGCTGAACGGCCTGATAAGCCGTCGTTTTTTCAATCGGCAGCTTGCTGTGCAGCCAGCTGTGAATACCTCCATTTAAGTAGAACGATTTAGCATGCCCCAAAAGGTCAAGCGTCCAAATAAAACGGCCCGCCCAACCACCGCCCTCATCATCGTAGGCAACAATCTCCTTTTCTGGGCTGTAGCCGATGGAAGCCAGCGCCTCCTGTATCTGCTCGACCGGCGGCAACCGACCGGTAGCCGGCTTAATACCCGACGTTAATCGACCAAAAGGGAGGTGAACAGCACCAGGGATATGCATGCGATCATAAAGCTGTGCCTGACTCAAGTCGACAACCAGCAGGTTCTGATCACCAGCCTCAATTCTAGCCAACAGCTCTTCGGGCTCCATTAAATTGGCTTGCCCACATTCATGTTCAGAAGATTCAGCATCTACTATCATTTATTTATACCCAACATCTATCTATTGACTAGGGCGTGTTGACAATTCAAAAATTTGATGCCAACTTTTGAATTGTCAACACGCCCTAACGGTTTATCGAATATTTTGACGCGCCTGTGCAGCACCTTGGTGGTTGTCGCTCCCTTCTCGCGCCTGAGCCACAAGCTCCCATAATCTATTTTGCATCACACGCCCTCTAGGGTCTCGGCGTTCGCCCAAATAGAGAAGGCCTTTCTTCGCCAGTGCTTGCGCATCTACAAAGCGGGTTTGTTGCAACCGAATTTCAGCCAGCGCTATATACGCTCGAGCCGAACGAGGGTTGATGCGCAGCGCTCTTTCAACAGCGGCCGCAGCCCCTTCGAGTGACCCACCAAGCCTCTGTTGATCTGCACTGTCCAACAGCGCCAAAACGGCCGCTGACTCACGCCTGTTTTCTACAACCGGGGGCGGTCGGTGCTCGGGCTGAAGGACCTGAACATCGGGTTGCGGCTCTGGTTCAACCCGAGGGGGCTGAACCTCACGATCGGGCGCTGGGCGACGCTGCTCTTCACCATCAACACCACGACCATCACGATCAACATAAGGGTCCAGCACTGTCTGACACCCAGATAAGCTCAAGATCAACAAACAGTAAAGCAGAGGCGCTGCCGTCGATTTCGCTAGCATAATTGCGCTCCTGTGCTCACCCACACAACCGAAATGTTCATATACCGTCACCTCAACCTAAAAGACCTTCTCCAACCAGCGATTGACTCGCTTTCTAATACAGCTCTGATGTTCTAGATCTTGATAGCGCAGATCTATAGCGACTTGAACACTGCCTGGGCAGTTTTGCTGAGTTAAGTGCCCACTCTCTCGATCGACCCATGCCAGCTCAATATCCGGAGGCGGGGTCCATTGAAAAGGCTTAACTTTGGCATCTTGCATAAAACGTGTCCAGACCTTTAACGCACCTGAACTGCCGGTAAGATGCGTTGCACCATTATCATCACGCCCAAGCCAAGCAACGGCAAGATAATCCCCGCCCATTCCAGCAAACCAACTGTCTCGCTGATCATTGGTGGTACCTGTCTTTCCAGCCAATCCCAGGGTGCGAGGCAGTCTACCATATGCAGAGACCCCTGTCCCTCGGTTCATGACCTCTTGCAGAGCATACTGCAACAGCGCAATCGCGCTTGGATCAAACGCCTGCTTCACCTTAAGGGGATAACGTTTTAGCGGCTTACCCTCTCCGTCCAGTATCTCACGTATTGCACGCACAGGGCTCGTAAACCCATCCGCAGCAATGGTCTGATACATCTGCGCCACCTCAAACGGCGTAAGCTCTACTGCGCCCAAACTGATCGAGGGAAGCTGAGGCAGCGCCTGATCGACACCCAAACGTCGAATCACATCCAGCAGTTTATCAAGCCCTACATCCATTGCTAACTGGGCGGTAGCGACATTATAAGAGTGAACCAGAGCATCAATCATCATCGGCTGACCATGGCTCTTGCGATCAAAGTTTTTAGGCGACCAGCTTTTACCAGACGGCAGCACCAGAGAGAAGGCTGCATCATTAACCCGTGTCGTCAACTGATACTGCTCACGCATCTCCAGTGCACTCAAAAAAACGGCAGGCTTGATAATAGAACCGACTTGGCGCCGAGCATCCAAAACGCGATTAAAACCATCAAATCGGGGGTCTCTACCTCCAACAAGCGCCAAGACCTCTCCGTTATTCGGTGATGTAACAATGAAGCCACCTTGAAGCTGCTCTGACTTTTTTGTCTCTTTTCGATTCAGCGCCTTCACACTGCGCTGCAATGCCTGCTCAGCCAATTGCTGAGCATGAGGGTCTAAGGTGGTAAAAATCTGCAGCCCCTCCTCTTGAAGGTCCTCCGCTGCATAGGTTTTACTAAGCTGGCGTTTCACCAACGTCATAAAGCCTGGGTAGAGATTGGCCGAGCGTGCCACACCCTCAACCAAACCCAGTGGGCGCTCTTTCAACGCCTCTAACTCATCATGACTTAAAATATCGGTCGCTGACATAATGGTGAGCACTTGATTGCGACGTTTTAGCGCCTGGTGAGGGTTTCGAATCGGATTATAAAGAGAAGGGCCCTTAATCATCCCCACCAATAAAGCGATCTGCTCAGACCTCAACTCCTCTATTGGCCGCCCAAAATAGTAGCGACTGGCCAGTCCAACACCATGGATCGCCCTAGCCCCTTGCTGCCCCAAATAGACCTCATTAAGGTACGCCTCAAGAATCTCCTCTTTGCTGTAATGCAGCTCAAGCAATAAGGCCAAAACCGCCTCTAACCCTTTGCGCCCCAACGTACGCTTATTCGAAAGATAGAGGTTCTTTATCAGCTGCTGAGTAATCGTGCTGCCACCTTGAACCCACCCCCCTTGATTGACATTGACCCAAAAGGCGCGGGTAATACCCCGTAAAGAGAGCCCCCGGTGCTCATAAAAACCTCGATCCTCAACCGCCAGCAGCGCACGAGTCAACTCATCCGGTACAGAGGCCAACCGAACAAGCTGGCGATCCTCTTGTTCTGCACTGTATATGCCGCCAATTTTTACCGGCTCCAGCCTCACAAGATGAACTGAATGCCCACGCTCACTTAAAAAGCGTATCGCACCCGCCTGAAACACAATGCTGATCTGGCGCGAGTGCTCCTCACCATCCCAAAATTGAAACCCTCGCGTATGAACATCCACCCTAGATCCCACAACCACATAGGTACCCGGTTGAGCTGCATCAGTCTCTGAACGGTATTGCAGACGGCGCAGCTCATCCAACAGATCGCGCTGGGTCATGGTGGCACCCACATACAGCTCCAAAGGTCTTGCATAGACCTTCGCAGGAATCTTCCAACGCTTCCCTTCGAACTTATTCTGCAACTGAACATCCAGATAGATCAACGCTATAATGGCCAACACCGAGAGGGCCAGAGCACTTTTCAGGGCAACACTTAAAACTTGACGAATTCGATCAAAACTCATACATCAATACCTGTCACTTTTAAGGGTCGAGGTCATATTACACACCTCACTACGCACACCTCACCACATTAAGTTGAGCTTTATAAAAAATCGTTTATGCTGAGCCTACTCAACGTTTAACCGTTCCCTACCAAAATCTGAATACTGGAGAAGATCATGCAAGAGTACCACGTTTACGGAATAGGCAATGCGCTTGTTGATATGGAGTTCGCTGTTGACGACGATTTCTTGGCCAGCGTAGGCATTGACAAAGGTGTTATGACACTGATGGATGAAGCACGTCAACACCAGATCATCAGCGCAATCCAGGCCAAGCCGGAGCGTCAATGCAGCGGTGGATCAGCAGCCAACACCATCATTGCCATCAGCCAATTTGGCGGCAAATGCTTCTACTCATGTAAAATAGCCGATGACCCTACGGGCCACTTCTACTTAAAAGACCTTCGTAATGCCCATGTAGACACCAACATACACAACCACCTTGAACCCGGCACTTCAGGAAAATGCCTTGTGCTTGTCACCCCTGATGCAGAAAGGACGCTCAACACCTATCTGGGCATATCTGCCGATGTATCAAGAAAAGAGGTCGATGCTAAGGCCATCCAACGCTCACAGTATGTCTATCTCGAAGGCTACCTCTCCTCCTCCAGCAACAGCGCTGATGCAGCCCAATATGCAAAAGAGATCGCTGAACAGGCCAAGGTTAAAACGGCATTAACCTTAAGCGACCCCAACATGGTCCGTTTTTTCCGAGAGGGCTTAGAGCAGATGATTGGCAGCGGCGTTGATCTACTGTTCGCTAATAAACAAGAGGCGCTGATGTGGACAAACAGCGATACGCTGGATAAAGCCATAGAACAGATCAAAACTCAAGCCAACACCTTTGTCATCACCTTGGGCTCCGAAGGTGCCATGGCCTATGATGGACGCCAGCTCCATAAAATTGAAGCTCAACCCATAAAGGCCATCGATACCAACGGTGCAGGGGATATGTTTGCAGGAGGCTTCTTATATGGCATTACCCACGGGCTCAACTTTGCCGATGCCGGCGCCTTAGCCAGCCGCGCTGCAGCCACCCTCATTACAGAGTATGGCGCTAGACTGACCCAAGCACAACACCATGACATACTCAACGGGCACCAAGCAGCCATTGCTTAAATACCCAAGCCTTACAGGAGAAGCGTTCAAAGATGAAACAGTTATGTCACTACTCAGATATTGAGGAATCGTCTGCAAAGGGCTTTAACATAGAGGGCACCCCTCTTTTCGTCGTCAAGAAAGAGGGGGCCGTCTATGTTTACCAAAACCTATGCCCTCACTTGAGCATTCCGCTAGAGTATGCCCCCAACCAATTTTTAGACTCAGAAGAGCGCTTTATTATCTGCTCAAACCACGGCGCCTTGTTCAACATTGAGAATGGGGCCTGCGTTTCTGGCCCTTGTGTCGATGATGCCCTAACCCCTATTCAGCACACCGTTAAAGACAACTGTATCTACGTCAATATCTGATCAAGGTAACAGCTTATTGAAAGCCTTAGCCGCTAAAATGGCCTGAGCGGCTAAGGCTTGTGCGAATTTGACTTTATTTCTACTGATAGACTAGACAAATAGCGTGCAGTTCGGTTACAAGTATTAACTTATAGCCACAAACAGAGTGAAGGGCATCCTAAAAAGAGAATATGCTGAACAAACATGATCGTCTATACAACCTAATGAAAGCGTTCAAAACTAAGCACCGCCGTGCCAGCTTGATCATTGGCGCACACAGTGGCCTAGGCTTTGATGTGGCCCTCAGTATGGCTCAGAGGAAGCGCCCGATCATTATCGCCTCTCACTCTGAAGAGAAAATCACAGAGGCAAAAGCGATCATTCAGCTCAAAAGCGGCTTCGATGATATCTACCCCGTTCATATCGATTACACCCACCAAGCCAGCTTGCACTCTTTTATTGATACCGCAATTGATTTAAATATAAAAATTGACTGCCTGGTCAATGCCGTTGATTTTGCCAACAGCGAACGAGAGATCACGCATGATGGTATTGAAAAAACCATGGCCATTAACCATTTTGGCCCCTACTTACTCATTGATCAGTTAAAAAGCCAGTTCATTGACCATGAGACCCAGCTGATCTTATTCAACTCGCTTGCTCATCGCCACGGGCACATTGACCCACAAAGAATGGCCTCTCAACAAACATTTGATACATTCAGCACCTACTGCAATGCCAAATTAGCCAATGCGATTACAATCACATACTTCGCCACCCTACTTAAAGAGCGTGGCATCAGCATCAATGGGTTCGCACCGGCCATTCCACATACACCCAGTTGGCCAATGCCCTTCAAGACCATTGATCTAATGCAGCTCTATTTCCGCCGCTACCTTATCAATCGCAGTGACAGCCTCCAAGCCCTGATGAACTTAGTGCCCCCCCTTAAAAATCAACAAGACAAACAATCTACTGGAAAACTATACATAAACAGCAAGCGCAGCCAATTCACCCACACGGCCTACAAGCCCACCATGCAGAAGCTCATTGCTGATATCAGCAGAAAGATCACCCACTTCAGTTCACAAGAGTGGGCCACAAACCAAGTGCTCTCTACGAAAACATTACCAAACCGAATAACCTCACTGGAAGGGCATATCTCCCATTCCGCTATATGAATGAAAAATAACGGTATTGGCT
>JAYPBG010000001.1:17748-19606 GCA_038124075.1 Gammaproteobacteria bacterium | reverse complement strand
ACCCATAGGATCAAACAGCCCTTAGAAACAAAATTAGCCACTTTATGGAAAATAAGGCTATCATTATGTAGATATTTACGGTGATATATTTGCAAAGATTGTTATAACTTGGTATACAGCTCTCCTCACTAGAGTACGAGGCCTATAGAACTATGGCAGATTTAACGGATAAAGATATTGATTCAATCACTGTGACACAGGAGAACAGCCCAGCGGGTAAATCATTTACACCTTATCAGGCAGCCGACGATGAGGACTACATGTCCCCAGCCCAGCTCGAGCACTTCAAAGCGATGCTCAATGACTGGAAGCGGCAGTTAATGGAGGAGGTTGATCGCACCGTTCACCACATGAAGGATGAATCAACCAACCTTCCAGACCCTGCGGATCGCGCCACCCAAGAGGAGGAGTTCAGCTTTGAGCTGCGAACCCGCGACCGAGAGCGTAAACTGATCAAGAAAATTGATAAAGCTTTAGAAGATATCAGCAACGGCGACTATGGTTACTGCAACGCATGCGGCATCGAGATCGGTATCCGCCGCCTCGAGGCACGCCCCACCGCCACACTCTGTATAGACTGTAAAACGCTGGATGAAATCAAGGAAAGGCAGCTAAAAGGCTGACTACAGGCCGGCTCAATCATCACAGAGAACATCATCGCAGAGCACTAAACCCCTCTGCGATGAACCTCTCTAAGCCTCAACCCTCGCTTACATTCACGCCTTCAACGACTCAATGCAGCCTCTCATGTATATTGGACGATTCGCCCCCTCACCCACGGGCCCTCTGCATCTAGGCTCACTGCTGACAGCACTCGGCAGCTACCTTGATGCAAAACATCATGAAGGCGTATGGCTTATTCGCATTGAAGATTTAGACCCACCGCGCGAGATAGCCGGCGCTGCCGCAAGACACATCGACACATTAAGACGGTTTGGATTATGCAGCGATAAACCCATCATCAAACAGAGCGATCGGCACGCACTCTACGAGGCCTACCTGCAACAATTGGAGGCCCAATCGCTCACCTACCCCTGTGCCTGCACCCGAAAAGACCTTCGACGCCAGCAAGGCATTCACCCTTTCGCACAGTGCCCTACCTACACTGAACATAAGCCACCTCAACATGCGCCTCCTCCTCGCACCTCTATTCGACTCAAAACCCCCGCAAAAACCATCACCGTAACGGACCTACTGCAGCCTCCTTTTACAGCAGCGCTACGAGACATCTCTGGCGACTTTATTTTAAGACGCAAGGATCAGCTGTTCGCTTACCACCTTGCGGTTACGATCGACGACCACCTACAATCCATCACGCATATTGTGAGAGGCGCTGACCTGCTGGACACCACCCCTCAGCAACAGTTTCTGCAAACGCTGTTTCAATTCACACAGCCGACCTATTTACACTTACCGACCGTGACTCACCAAGATGGCAGCAAACTCAGCAAGCAGACCTTTGCAAAGAGTATTGAACACGCACCCGTAAGCCCCACGCTGCTCGCATTACTGACTGCACTCGGCCAATGCCCACCCCCATCCCTGATCAACAAGGCACCCACGGCCATTTTAAACTGGGCGACAAAACACTGGTCCCGAGACCGAATTCCAAAGCAGCCTACACTGTTAAGCAATACCATCGAAGCACACATCCTTACTTAACAAAACAACCAGCAAAACAGCGCACCATTTGCTTTATTATGAAAAACGAACAAAAATAGTAGCCAACAAACCATTCACCTCACCTACGATGGATGACCGGTAACTGTCTCATGTACATAGATCGGGCTATTTTTGTCTTTATTCTGGCCACCTACTTTCTCTCACCCTCACTGCTGTCCTGGGTCAGCAGCGGAGG
>JAYPBG010000001.1:14064-17738 GCA_038124075.1 Gammaproteobacteria bacterium | reverse complement strand
ATGCTCTTCAGTCTCTACCAGCTCTTTTCAATAGCGGTCCTCTATCTTCTGCTCATGTTTGGCATGGCCTACATAACAGAAAAGGGCCTCATACCCGAAAAGGTGGTACAGCACCCCATTGTTTTCACCTTATCGATCGGCGTCTATGCCAGCGCCTGGGCCATTTATGGCGTGGTTGGCTTTGCTTATCAGTCAGGGTACAACTTTATCGCATACTTCTTCGGTATCTCCGGGGCTTTTTTTCTGGCCCCCATCATCATCAACCCAATTCTGAGGCTGGTCCATAACCATCAGCTCGGTTCACTGGCCGATCTCTTTGCCTACCGCTACCGCAGCCAGAGCGCTGGCACCCTGGTCTCCGTGGTCATGTTATTTGCTCTGCTGCCGCTGCTCGCCTTGCAGATCCAAGCCGTATCAGAGTCCGTACGCACACTCACAGGGGAGCACAACACCAACGTCTTTGCGTTAGCGTTTGTCTTTTTGATCATGCTCTTCACCACACTCTTTGGCGCACGACATGCCTCGACTCGAGAGCGCCACCCGGGCTTAGTGGTCGCCATTGCATTTGAATCGCTGATAAAAATATCAGCGATGGTTTTTATTGCTCTTTTCACGCTCTTTCATCTGTTTGATGGCTTTACAGGCCTTCAAGCGTGGCTTGCAGAGCACCCTCATTCATTAAACATCCTCTACGACCCTATCAAAGAGGGCCCCTGGCGCACCCTACTGTTACCTTTTTTCGCTTCAGCGATCACCATGCCGCACATGTATCACATGATCTTCAGCGAACGCCCCTCTAAAGCATCGGTCAGAACGGCCAGCTGGGCGTTCCCCCTTCTGATGCTGATCATGGCCATTACCGTACCTATCATTATGTGGGGCGCGCTCAAAGCCCATGTCCCCATTGACCCTGAATATTTCATTCTAGGCATCGGCATAGCCACTCAGTCGCCATGGGTGCTCATTATCGCGTTTATCGCCGGCATTGCTGCTGCGTCTGGTGTCATGATTGTAGTCACCCTCTCCCTGGCCATCATGACACTCAACCATATCCTGCTCCCTCTCAGCCAACCCTCCAGCAAGAGTGATATTTATCTCTGGTTACTCTGGGCTCGACGTGCACTGATTGTATTGGTGCTCAGCATCGCTTATGGCTTTTATCAACTGCTGGATGGCAGCCAAGACCTCTCTGAACTAGGCCTGGTCGCCTTTGTGGGCACACTCCAATTTGCCCCTGGGCTTATCGGTGTTATGTTCTGGGCCAATGCAACACGGCAAGGCTTTCTCGTCGGATTAACGCTGGGCTTTATCGTGTGGCTGCTCCTACTCCTTCTGCCCATGCTGGCCAACAGTCAGAGCTCAACCCTACTCAATCTCTTTGGCCTCAGCTACACCATGACCATAGAGAACTGGCAAGTGCCCACACTCATCGCCACACTGCTCAACATCACTGGCTTCACACTCACCAGCCTGGCCACAAAACAGTCCATTGCCGAACGCACCGCCGCACAAATATGCACCCTGAATAACCGCAACCGCCCCTATCGCATTGACCTAGCCACCATGTCTGCCGAGGCATTCACTCAGGCATTGGCCAAGATACTGGGAAATGAAACAGCAAAACGCGAAGTCACTACAGCACTGATGGACCTCAATATGAATAACAATGAATCGCGCCCCTACGCTTTACGGCGCCTGCGTGATCAAATTGAAACCAATCTATCAGGACTGGTCGGGCCCAGCGTCGCACGGGAGATCGTCGACCAGAGCCTACCCTGCAAAACCAGCGCAACCAATAGATCAACGGAAGACATCCACTTTACTGAGCACCGCTTAGAGGACTACCGACACAAACTCACCGGCTTGGCTGCTGAGCTGGACAGCATGCGCCGATTTCATCGACAAGTACTCAATGACCTACCCATAGGCGTCTGCACCCTCACTCATGACAACGAAATTCTGAGCTGGAATCACGCCATGGAAGAGATCACCGGCATTCCAAGCAGCTCCATCCTGGGCTCGGGTCTTTGGCACCTGCACCCCCCATGGTCCGATCTGCTCTCTGATATTTCACGATCCGCAGAGCATGGCACCTTTATACAGCGCACCCTAAACATAGGCGATCGAACCCACTGGTTTAACATTCATAAAGCCATGATCCATATGGAGACGGTATCCGATGTTGACCAGCCCCAACATCAGATCAGCAATTTGGTACTTGTGATTGAGGATGTCACCGAGCTGCGCTTGCTCGAAAACAATGTGGCCCATAACGAGCGACTTGCCGCTATTGGTCGCCTCGCCGCCGGTGTCGCCCACGAAGTTGGCAATCCGATAACCGGAATAGCCTGTTTAGCTCAAGACATTCAGTCAGACCTAAAAGAGGCACCAGAAGCACCCCGCAATGCCGCACTCAACCAGATGGCAGCACAAATCTTGACTCAAACTAAGCGGGTCTCAACCATTGTTCAATCGCTCGTCAACTTCAGCCATGCGGGCAGCGAAGATAACCCTGGGTTTCAATCCATCAATATACGTTCAACCGTTCAACAAAGCATCGACCTTCTGCTGCTGAACCCAAAGTATGATGATGTTCACTGCATCAATAACTGCCCTGACGGCCTGATGATCCACGCTAATGAACAGAAAATCGTTCAAGTGTTCATTAACTTACTCAGCAACGCCTATGATGCCTCTCCTGCTGGCGCAAAGATCACAATATCAGGAGAAGCCAATCCACCTCCCAGTGCAGGCATTGTCGTCACCGTTACCGATGAAGGCAGCGGTATCCCTGAGCACATTCTGCAACACGTCTTCGATCCGTTCGTCACCACAAAAGAGCCTGGAAAAGGCACTGGGCTGGGCCTCGCCCTAGTTTACCGCTTCATCGAAGACCATAATGGTCAAATAGAGATCACCAGCCCTGTAGCCCCCTTCGATCCAACCAGCACCCATGCCGACACAGCCGTTGGCACCAAAGTCGCAATTTGGCTGCCAAAACATCACCCTATATAAGCGATAAGATATAATGGCTAGCCAGCAGCCACACAACCGATTATCCTTAAGCCATCTTTTCATCTAATCTAATAGAATCCCCAATAACCTGACTGTTATACCGACTCACTATGAACCAAATTCTTGTTGTCGAAGATGAGGACATTATTCGCACCTCACTGAGAAGATTGCTGGAGAAGAACCGCTATAGCGTCATTGAAGCCAGCTCTGTTCAAGAAGCGTTGACACAGACACTGTCAGACTTCGACTTAATTATCACAGACTTACGGCTGCCCGGTAAGCCAGGTACTGAGCTCATTTCACTGGCAGCAGGCACACCCGTACTTGTGATGACCAGCTTTGCCAGCCTGAAATCTGCTGTTGATGCCATGAAAATGGGAGCGGTTGACTACATTGCAAAACCCTTCGATCATGATGAATTGCTGGCATCTGTAAAAAAAGTACTAAAAAAACAAACCGATAGAAGCACACCGGCACCGGCAACAGAGACGCCCACAGCTTCCGACACACTGCTGGGCTACGCCGGTTATGCCGGCATCATTGGCCAATCCACACTGATGCAAAACGTCTTCCGAAAAATCAGTAAAGTGGCGCCCACCGATGCGACGGTACTCATTCGCGGGGAATCAGGTACAGGCAAAGAGCTGGTTGCAAAAGCG
>JAYPBG010000001.1:10553-14054 GCA_038124075.1 Gammaproteobacteria bacterium | reverse complement strand
CGCTGCATACCGGCAGCCCACGCAGCAGAGGCAAACTCATCTCGGTCAACTGCGCTGCCATACCCGAGACACTCATTGAATCGGAGCTGTTTGGCCATGAAAAAGGGGCCTTCACCGGCGCCAACAACAGCCGTAAAGGCCTGGTAGAGGCCGCTAACGGAGGTACACTCTTTTTAGACGAGATCGGTGAGCTCCCCTTAGAAGCACAAGCGCGCCTGCTGCGTCTTTTACAGGAAAAAGAAGTGCGCAAAGTGGGCTCAATAGAGAGCATTCAGATCGATGTACGCCTTGTTGCAGCCACTCACCGTGATCTTAAAAAGCTTGCTGCAGCAGGCCAATTTCGTGAAGACCTCTATTATCGGCTTCACGTCGTTGAATTAAAGCTGCCACCTCTACGTGATCGCGGTGCAGACATCCTTGATCTTGCTCATTTTTTTATGAAATCCCTATGCGAAAAGCGCTGTAACATCGAGACAGCCTCCTTCTCCAAAGACGCACTCGAACTGATTCAAGCCTATGCCTGGCCAGGCAACGTGCGTGAACTTGAGAACGCCATCGAACGTGCCCTAATCCTCTGTGAAGAGAACATCATTACACGAGAAACCCTTGATATTGAACCAGATAACAGCAGCCCCACCCCTGCAACACCCCAACCCACCGCCGAGCACGCTCATACCCCCCCCCTCTCAACCGAAACAAAAAAATCACAGCCTACTGCCACCAGCCACAGCGATGAACTCTCGCTGGAAGATTACTTCCAACGCTTCGTTCTTGAGAATCAAGATCAAATGACCGAAACCCAGTTGGCACAAAAACTGGGCATCAGTAGAAAATGTCTATGGGAGCGACGCCAACGGCTGGGAATTCCGAGAAAGAAACGGTGAGCTCATTTGTTACCTAGCTACTCAATCAGTAACACTCAAATCAACAAAAACGGTAACTAAAGAGTTACCATTCGGTATCATTTCGTTTCCTGAAGATACAGTCAAAAAATAACACATTGTTTTTTAAGAGAAAAATATTTTTACGCACATTGGCACGACTCCTGCTCTTATAACCATAAGCAACATAAAAACGATTAATAATAACCATGGGAAGCAACAACAATAGGTAACAACAAGAAGCGATTATAATAACAGTGGGAAGAAAAAGAGAAGATGCGGCACGTGAGACACGCCGCAGACAAAAACAAAAAGTGCGAAGTGTGCGTTGAAGAAGGACACTTTAGTCATTGATTAAAGCAGGGCAAGGATGCCTAAAGGTTAAGATAAAGAAGGGGATGAGTGACCACGCCCCCTTCTTTTAACCTGTGTTAAGATCTCTTTTTAGTACTTATACGCTCGATTATCGCCATCACTGACCCTGACAAGCTGATATTACCCTCCGTTCAGTATATACTTGTGCACTATGTCAAATCAGCCAAATCAGCCAGACCAACCAAATCCATCAGAGCATGCTTCTCCAACAAAGCAGCATACCACCTTTCCTGCCGGTCAGATAAACAGCGGCGCCCTAGAGGTCGTCCATCGACTGCACCAAGCAGGGTATGAAGCCTATATCGTTGGCGGCTGTGTTCGAGACCTGCTGCTGGATCTTAAACCCAAAGATTTTGATGTCGCCACCAGCGCAACCCCCGAAGAGATCAAAACCCTGTTTCGCAGCTGCCGCCTCATTGGGCGCCGCTTCCGACTGGCCCATGTACGCTTCGGCCGCGACATTATTGAAGTGGCCACTTTCCGGGCACACTACGCAGACACGAGCCCTGATGATCTTAGCAGCCCACGCCCTAACAACAGCGCCACAACCAACATGCACGGCATGGTCTTACGAGACAACGTTTACGGCACCATCGAAGAAGATGCCATTCGCCGAGACTTCACCATAAACGCACTCTACTACGACCCTGAAGCTCAAGAGATCATTGACCACACCCGCCGTGGTCTCAATGATATGAAAGAGAAAAGGCTCTGCCTCATTGGCGATCCTATTACCCGTTACCGAGAAGACCCTGTGCGCATGCTAAGAGCCGCGCGCTTTTCAGCCAAGTTGGGTTTTGAGATCGAGGCAGAGAGCCTGGCGCCCATTCAACCCCTCTCAGGTCTGCTCAACAATATCCCTGCCGCACGCCTATTTGACGAAGTGCTGAAGCTCTTCCAAAATGGTCACGCACTCGAGACCTACCAGAGCCTGCAGCACTACAAACTGTTTAAATGGCTTTTTCCGCAAACCAGTCGGGCACTCAAGGCAAGCCCGCAATTTGAAGAGATGATTAAAATCGCCTTGACCAATACCGACAACCGAGTGCGGCAAGGCAAACCGGTGACACCGGCCTTTTTATATGCTGTGATGTTATGGCAGCCACTCTGCACCACTCATAAACAGCTTCTGAGCAACAAAGCACCCTTCTTTCCAATGCTGCAACGTGCTTGCCAACAGGTCATTGTCGAGCAGTCACAATCGACCAGCATTCCGAAACGCTTTACACTAGCAATGCGGGATATCTGGGACCTTCAATACCGACTGGATAAACGTGCCGGCAAACGAGCCGCCAGACTGATTGAGCATCCTCGCTTCCGTGCAGCGTATGATTTCCTTCTGCTGCGCGAAGCGTCAGGCGAGATAGAGCCTGGTCTCGGAGCATGGTGGACACGCTATCAAGACGTCGACAGCCGTGAACAAGCAAAAATGGCCGACAGTGTTGCCATGCCTGAGAATAAAAAGAGAAGACGGCGCCGCAAAACCAATCGCCCCACCGCCGAAAAACCAAACGACTCATAAGGATCTACTGGCGCCGCAGACCTGTCTTTTTTTAATATGTATAAATTTGCAAAACCGATCAATACAACCACAACGACCGCCTATATTGGCTTAGGCAGCAACTTAGAAGAGCCCATTAAACAGGTACTCTGTGCCATCAAGCTGATCGATACCATTCCTGATACCCAGGTCACCGCCTGCTCATCGCTTTACAAAACAAGCCCCGTTGGCCCACAAGATCAGCCTGACTTCATCAACGCCGTGCTCAAAATCGAGACTAAACAGCCGCCTAGAGAACTGCTCGCCATTCTGCAATACATTGAGTCCGAGCAAGGTCGAGTGCGCCGAGAGAGCGATGAACGATGGGGACCACGCATCATCGACCTCGACATCCTCCTGTATGGCGATGAACCCTACGTTGACGACGATTTAATCATACCGCACAAAGAGATGCACCGTAGAAGCTTTGTCCTAATACCGCTGGCTGAAATTGACCCCTTCATCACCCTTCCCAGCGACCAACCCACCCCCATTCAGGAGCTGATCAACCGGCTCGATCGCACAGCAACCGACCTCGACATCATTGCCAAAGTAAACGCTGAAAAAGAATGAACCGTAAAAAAGCATTGCAAATGCACTGTTCAGTCAATATTGTTAATCCATCTATTTGCTGTTTTTGAACCTGTTTTTCTAGGAGCACGCCATGAAATCTGTGACCATCACCACTTTGCAGAAGATGAAGTC
>JAYPBG010000001.1:0-10543 GCA_038124075.1 Gammaproteobacteria bacterium | reverse complement strand
TGAAAAGATATCCATGTTGACCGCCTACGATGCCTGCTTTGCCACCCAACAGCAGAGTGCCGGTGTCGACGTCTTGCTGGTTGGAGACTCACTCGGCATGGTACTGCAAGGTCAAGAGAGCACAGTGCCCGTGACCATCAAAGATATGGTCTATCACACACGCTGCGTCGCACAAGGCCTACGCAACACATCACAACAACAACCCTCCTCAACCTCACGCCCTTTAATTATGGCTGACATGCCGTTTATGGGATGCGCCACCCTTGAAAAAGCGCTTAACTACAGCACAAAATTGATGCAAGCGGGTGCCCACATGGTCAAGCTGGAGGGTGAAGCGTGGCTAACAACCGCAATCCAGCAACTTGCACAAGGCGGCATACCTGTCTGCGCACACTTAGGCTTAACGCCTCAATCCGTGAACACGCTGGGGGGCTATAAAATACAGGGGCGCGGCGATGACGCAAGCCAAACACTGATCCAACATGCGCTTGACGTTGAAGCAGCCGGTGCGGCCATGTTACTGGTTGAATGCATCCCCGCCAATCTAGGTCAAACATTAAGCAAAAAGCTGAGCATACCGGTGATCGGCATTGGTGCCGGCCCTGATTGCGACGGACAGGTGCTGGTCATGCACGACATGCTGGGCATCACACCGGGCAAGCCCGCTCGCTTCGTACATAACTTTATGCAAGGTGCCGACACCATTCAAGGCGCCTTCGCCGCATACGTCTCTGCTGTAAAGTCGAAAACATTTCCCGCCGAAGAGCATTGCTTCTCCTAACCATACCCCAACACCAGCAACACACGTTAGTTTATCGACAGCAAAACAGGAACGACGCATGCAGATCATCGATTCGGCTTCCGAACTCAGAACCACCCTCGATCAACACCGCAAGACTGGACGTCGCATCGGCTTCGTCCCCACCATGGGCAACCTGCATGACGGCCACCTCGCACTCGTCAAACAGGCTAAAGCACAGTGCGACCTTGTCGTCACCTCCGTCTATGTCAACCCAACACAATTTGGGCCCAACGAAGATTTCGATACCTACCCTCGCACACTTGAGGCCGACAGGGCACGTTTGGCATCCGTAAAGAACGACATTCTCTTTACACCCCCCACCCAAACCCTCTACCCCAACGGGCGCCCCCCCAAGGTCACAATAGACCTGCCTGATTTCAGCCATATCCTCTGCGGTGCCAGCCGACCCACCTTTTTTGGCGGTGTTGCCATTGTGGTCACAAAACTCTTTAACCTGGTACAACCCGACCGCGCATTTTTTGGAGAGAAAGACTTCCAGCAGCTGCTCATCGTAAAACAACTTGTGAAAGAGCTGCTTCTACCAATCGAGGTGATCGGCGTACCGATTGTACGCGAAGAGAATGGGTTGGCGATGAGCTCGCGCAACCAATACTTATCCGATGAAGAAAAAGCACGGGCGGGTGAACTCTATCTCACCTTAACAAAAACAGCCGACCTGCTCCGCTCGGGTAAACTGCCGCTTACACAAGAGGCGCTTCAGGCACATACAACCCAAAGCCTCAATGCACTGGCTGAAAAAGGGTTCTCACCCGACTACTTCACCATTTGCAACCCATCCAATCTATCGCCTCCCCAAAAGGAGGATAAAGCGCTTGTTCTACTGATCGCTGCAGCCCTTGGTCAGGCCCGGCTGATCGATAACCTATCCGTTAACCTATAGGGAGATACCGCATGACCACACTCACACCTGAACCCGAAGCCATAGAAAAAACAGTCACCCCTCTCTCTCACAGCCCATCCGACAGATTTAAAGCCGGTGCCAATATGGATCTGTCGACCTACACTCGTTGGTACAAACAATCCATTCAAGAGCCAAACACCTTCTGGGCAGAACGTGCCCAAGAGACGTTGGACTGGATTGAACCATGGAGTACCGTCTGCGACGCTGATTTTAACAGCGCCCGCATCGCCTGGTTTAAAGATGCGAAACTCAACGTCACATTGAACTGCATCGATCGCCACCTCGCGACACGAGGCGATCAAGTGGCAATCATCTGGGAAGGCGACGATCCAACCCAAGATAAAAAAATTACCTACAAACAGCTGCACAGTGAAGTATGCCGCTTTGCTAATGTCCTTAAAGCACGCAACATTAAAAAAGGCGATCGCGTCTGTATTTATATGCCCATGATTCCCGAAGCGGCATACGCCATGCTGGCATGCGCTCGTATAGGCGCCATTCACTCTGTGGTGTTTGGCGGTTTCTCACCCGACTCTCTGAAAAAACGGATCTTAGACTCCGATTGCCAAACCGTGATCACCGCCGATGAAGGTGTACGCGGCGGAAAGCAGATCCCCTTAAAAGCCAACACCGATGCTGCGGTGGCTGACTGCCCCAACGTTCACTCCGTTCTTGTTGTGCAACGTACCGGCAACGAGATCCTATGGAACAGCGAGCGTGACGTCTGGTACCATGAAGCGGCTGAGCAGGTCGACGATCAGTGTGATGCTGAAGTGATGGATGCCGAAGACCCACTCTTTATTTTATACACCTCTGGCTCCACCGGCACGCCCAAAGGAGTGCTCCACACCACCGGTGGCTACCTTTTACAAGCAGCGCTCACACATAAATATATTTTGGATTATCGCGACGGCGATATCTATTGGTGCACCGCCGATGTCGGTTGGATCACAGGGCACTCTTACATTGTCTACGGCCCGCTTGCCAATGGCGCGACCACGTTAATGTTCGAAGGTGTACCCACCTACCCCACCGCTTCACGCTGCTGGGATGTTGTTGCTAAACATAACGTCAATACATTTTACACGGCACCCACGGCTATTCGCGCACTGATGGCCCTGGGTGACGCCCCTGTGACCCGCTGCGATCGCTCATCTCTCCGGCTTTTAGGCACCGTTGGCGAGCCGATCAACCCTGAAGCATGGGAGTGGTACTACAAGGTCGTTGGCGAATCACGCTGCCCGATCGTGGACACCTGGTGGCAAACTGAAACCGGCGCCATTATGTTAGCCCCCATACCGGGTGCGTTTGACCTCAAACCTGGCTCAGCAACAAAACCTTTTTTTGGCGTAAAACCGGCTTTGGTGGATAACGATGGCAACACCATCGAAGGCGCAGGAGAGGGCAATCTTGTGATTGAAAACAGCTGGCCCAGCCAGATCCGCTCAGTCTACGGTAATCACCAGCGCTGCATTGATACCTACTTTTCAACCTACCCCAATCGCTATTTCACCGGTGACGGCGCTCGTCGCGATCAAGACGGCGACTACTGGATCACAGGCCGAGTTGATGACGTTCTCAACGTGTCAGGGCACCGTATGGGAACAGCCGAAGTGGAGAGCGCTCTGGTCTTACATGAGGCCGTCGCGGAAGCCGCTGTTGTCGGTTACCCACACACTATTAAAGGCCAAGGCATCTATGCCTATGTCACGCTTATGCATAATGTCGAGAGCAGCGATGCATTAAAAGCGGCGTTGCTCAAGCATGTTGCCAAAGAGATAGGCCCCATCGCAAAACCGGATATTATTCAGTGGGCACCGGCCTTACCTAAAACACGCTCCGGTAAAATTATGCGACGTATTTTAAGAAAAATCGCCGCCAATAGTTTAGATGATCTAGGGGACACCTCTACGCTGGCCGAACCTGCGGTTGTCAAAGCACTTATCGAACACCGAGCAAACCGTTAATGCATTTAAATTAATACCCCACACTCCATCACTGTTTGACTCTGCATGAGGCTTGTCTATTCAGATTGAGCACAAGCCTCGCAGAGGCACAGCCATCACCTCCCCTCAAACAAACGACCTACCAACACTCGCTCAAGCACTCAAATAAAACTCTCTAAAAAATCTCTCTAAAAAAAACCCCTAAAAAAACTCTCTAACAAATAAAACCACTAAACAGCAAAATATATAATTGACTTCTCCCATAAACTGCAGGCAAAATGCTGCCGTCAACGCACATCACCTATTTTGTAAAATTAACCGTTGACTTAATATTCATATAACGACAGCAGTAAAAGGAAATTATGTATGGACGTCGGACACTTAAACCCTAACGATAGTACTCATAGTACTTCACCGCTCGCCCACCCCGAGCAGAATGCACCCCCCGAAGATCTACTCAATGGAACCCCATTGGCAGACGCTGAACCTACAGAACAGCCACCTGCACCCGCCGTAGCAGAGCGTTCTCAATCGTTAAGCATTCCCTCCTACCTCAGCTGGGCCGCCTGCAGCACTCTCTCTCTGCCTGTCACAGCCACTAAGCTCTGCTATGCTGGAGGCTGCGCAGCCATAAACTATATTACAAACCCTCAGCAGCATGTCGACCTTAGAAACGCTGTGGCCAATGCGGATGCTGACCCCATCATGCAGGTCAAGCAAATCATCAAAAATAACCCGCGCGTAAAGGCCAACGTCCCTGACAGCACTGCATCATACGGCAAAAAAAGGGCACAACCGTACGGTGCGTACACTGCTTAAAATAGGTGGTTCCGTACACGCGAAAACAAACCGCGGAGAAACACCTCTGCACCTTGCTGCTCAAAAGACGTCAAGCATACAAGTCATGCGTCAGCTCATCAATGCAGGCGCCAACGTCAACGCAACCGATAATGACAAGCGCACTCCGATATATTACGCTACCGTGAATAGCCAGGCAGATGACCACAGAAAGCTAAGCACTCTGCTTAGTCAACCATCCATCAACGTTGACCAGTGCACCACTTTGGGTGTAACGCCTCTCTACACCGCCATCACCGAGGGCAGCCCTAGCGGATCCCAACAAACCGATCGGCAACGCCTCTTCAATCAGCGTGCTAAGCTGCTGTTAACAAAAACCGAGAAGATCGATCAGCGTTTTCCCAAGAACGAGGACAATACAACCCTATTAATGCACGCCATCAAGCACGGCAACAACGAAATGGCTACCGCCCTGATCAACGAAGGCGCCAACATACACATCCAAAATGACCTAGGGCTTGACGCACTTAAGATCGCTATCCAGCAGAAAAACCAAGAGATGGTTGAACTGCTGCTTGATAAAGGTGCATCCATTTATGCAAAAGATAAGCAAGGTAAAACAGCGCTGCATCATGCCGCAGCCAACCCCAACATCTCATGCGCACAGATGGTAGATGTCGTCAAAAATCAAAGTTTCGCCATGAGATGGCTCTACTCTGAAAAGTGGTACATCAACCAAACGGATAACGATGATCAATCGGCGCTTCATATTGCCTATGAAAAAGGCAACCGTAATGCCGTAACCCTTTTGACTCGGAACGGCGCCGATGAGACCCTTATCGATGCATACGGGAACACTCCTGCCGAAAATAAACCTCTACGTTCATAACGTAATCGCGTCACTGATATTAGGCCTGCTCAGCCAGGCCTAATCCAGCCTTTCAAATCCCTCATGACCACTCAGCAATACGCATTTCAACTCATCTAGATAGAACCACACACTATCGCGCACAAATTATCGCGCACAAACTCAGTGCACCCGTCCGACATTATCAGTGCATACTCAGAGCGCACCTCCACTCCGAATCACAACCTCAATATTAAAATCACCAAGCTCAAAAAACAAAAACCAAGAAAAACAAACACTTAAAAAATATATTTCGACACATATATTTTGGCATGCATCCTGCTGAATCCCTCACGAAACACCGCCATATCGTATTAAGACAAAACTTCACTCTTGAAAGGATTCTCAAGCACGCTTTACCTAATCGCTAAGCGCCCAATCACCTTACACCCATCAACACCTGTGCTGTAGAGAAACAAATATGACCAACCTAAATCTTAAACCATACACCCAGCCTGCGCCCCGCATCCTAGAACCCCTAGACACCACTCAACATGGAAACCTTAAGAAGAAAACCTCATTCAATGAGACCGTCTCTTTTCGAACGATTTACATCAACCCACACCCACCTAAACCGTCCAAAATTAGCCGACTCTTTAAGAGGTTACGAAACCCCTCAAACCACAACGTCAAGCTTCTCATCACCGAAACAGTTCAGCCCCTTGCACCAAAAGCAGAAGTTCAGGTCCATGACAAAAAAAGCAGCGTAAAACCCCTACCTAAAACAATCAGACAAGCTTACAAAAAAAGCGCCATAAATTATGACTATACGCCTATTTTACCCGCCATCCCCACTGCAGTACTCAACCCCATCAAAACCCAAGTGGATACGCTTAAATCTACACGCCCAGAACGCTACACTACTCTACTGCAATGCTTGACCGACATCCTTGAAAAAAACGAAAACCTCTTTACAGGCTGCTCAAATATAAAAGCAGAAAGAGGTGCGTTGCTTAAAGCACTCAACAACCACACTCAAAATCCAGACGTACTAAAACTCTTCCAACTAGACATATCAACACTCCACACCCTCGCCAAAAACCTTCTGAAGGCTCGCACACTATTTAATACGCTAGAAGAATACAGCCAAGAATTACTAGAAATAAGCGATACACTAATGGAATCATTGACGCCACAAAAGAACGATGAGGGAGGCCTGAAAAAAGCCCTTAGCATGATCTCTTTAAGCAGCGAAAGCAGCGGGGCAAGCCAAGAAAACTTTTACGGCACAAAAAAAATGGTCACCCCAACGAATGACAGCATACTCGATACTGCCGATTGGCTCATCGAAAGCCTTGAACACACCGCGCAAAGCATACTCGCCTTGATCCAGGACCTTAAAAAGAAAAAACACCCACTGACAAGCCTTTCACCCATTAAACTGCAGGCCGCTCCCAAGGAGCCCAAGGATGAAAAAGAAAAAATAACAGACATAGAGAAGGCCTCTATTGCTCTTTTCAAAACACTGGACGAAAAAAGCAATGAGCTGATACAGGCGAGCACTACACTCGAACAACACCTATACCAAAACCAACACTTAAACGTTAACTGAAAAGAGCAGATCCCAAACGCCGTGACCTTTACGCATCCCCTTCTGCTCAAACCGCGTTAAAGGGCGATAGTCAGGGCGCACATGATAGCGTCCACTGTCTGCTAGATTTTCAAGCTGAGGCTCTCCTTGCATAACCGCCAACATCTGCTTAGCATAATCTTCCCAGTCGGTCGCTAAGTGAATCACGCCACCCGGTTTTAATTTTTTTATAAGCGCCTGAATAAAAGGAGGCTGCACCAGTCGCCTTTTCCGATGCTTTTTCTTAGGCCACGGATCAGGAAAATAGATCTGAACACGACTCAACGACCGATCGGGGATGCATTGCGCCAAAACAAGATTCACATCCTCACAAAACGTTCGCACATTCGAAATCTCATTATCCTCTAAATTAATCAACAGGTGCCCAACACCAGGCCGGTGTACCTCAACCCCAATATAGTCACTCTCTGTATTGGCCTGCGCCATCGCCGCCAAAGAAGCGCCGTTGCCATAACCAATCTCCAGTACCACAGGGGCTTCTCGACCAAAGAGCTGCGCATAGTCTAACGACCCCATCGACAGATCAAGGCCGTAGTCACACCAACGCTCATTAAGAACTCTCTGCTGACCTTCCGTTAACCGGCCTTGTCGCAACACATAACTGCGTATAACACGCTTAACGCCTTCGACAACCGTCGATTTTTCACTCTCTATCGACACAGATACACCTTACGGCCATGTTCAGGTACTCGACTCAACACATGCATCAGGCAAAGCAGCCCTCTAAAGGTGAAGAGGCTGATGCATAGAGCCTACGCTGCATGCGCCCTGCCACATAAGCCTCACGGCCCGCCTCTACCGCCTTTCTCATTGCAGAAGCCATCAAAACGGGCTTTTGTGCTTTGGCAATGGCGGTATTCATCAACACGCCCGCACACCCCAGCTCCATGGCGACCGCTGCATCCGATGCGGTCCCAACACCTGCATCGACAATGATCGGCACGCGCGCCTCCTCCATAATCAACATCAGGTTATAGGGGTTCTGGATACCCAGTCCCGAACCAATCGGCGCCGCCAACGGCATTACAGCAACACAGCCCGCATCTTCAAGCTCTCGCGCCACAATAGGGTCATCACTGGTGTAGACCATCACATCAAACCCATCGTCGACCAAGCGCTTTGCAGCCTCTACGGTTGCCGTTACATTAGGAAAAAGTGTTTTTTCATCACCCAGAACTTCCAGCTTAACCAGTGCATGCCCATCCAACAGCTCACGCGCCAGCTGACAGGTACGCACAGCCGCGTCCGCGGTATAGCACCCAGCGGTATTCGGCAATATCGTGTAGCGTTTTGGAGAGATCACATCAAGTAGGTTCGGCTCATCAGGGCTCTGTCCGATATTGGTACGCCTCAAAGCCACGGTCACGATATCCGCACCACTGGCCTCAATCGCCTCACGCGTCTCCTCTAGATCTCTGTATTTACCTGTGCCGACTAAAAGTCGTGACTCATATTGCTTACCAGCAATCATTAACGGGTCATTTTGCATAGCTGCCCCTTACCTGTATATTTAGTATCACGTTGGTCACTGCGCGCACTAACCGCCACCAATCGCTACAATAATCTCAACTTTATCGAGCGCCTTCAACCTACAATCCAAGTATTGGCTGCGAGGTATAATGGCCTCATTTACCTCTACCGCCAACCTCTTCTCTGCCAATCCCAGCCTCAACAGCAGTGCCTGCACCGTCGTCTGCTCAGCGCCCAGCGTATAAGCTTCGCCATTGAGCACAATACTCACGGCTTGACCTTCAGCCGCCACACCCGCTTCAGCTTCAGCTTCAGCTTCAACAAAAATATCGTTCATATTTCATCCACACCTTAGGTGATTCATCACGGCTGCAGCACACGAGCGGCGTATACCGTTAAACAGACCCAACCGGCTATTAAGCAGAGCCCGCCAATTGGGGTGATCATACCCAGCAGCTTAACACCACTCAACGCAAGGATATAGAGGCTGCCCGAGAAGAGCAGAACACCCAATAAAAATAGGACGCCAGATCCAATCAGCCAACCATCAGAGTGCGCTGTAAGCGCCAGAAGACCCACCACCAGCAAGGCACCGGTGTGGTAAAAATGATACTCTACCGCTGTCTGATAGACCGTCAACATATCAGGCGTGAGCCGTGATTTTAACGCGTGCGCACCGAATGCGCCCAGCATGACCGCTAGGGCGCCACTCAAGGCACCCCAAAACAGAAAATTGCCCATGACGTCTCTCTCATCCATCCATCATGGGCTGCATTCTAGCCTCTTGTGCTGCCGCTGTCGAATGAACACCCACCCGTTTACATCACGTTATAGGCCGAATTCGCCATAAAATCCGTGAGTCTATTATACCGGTCCGCGATCACACCTGTGACAGCGCGAGGCTCTACCCCCTGCAGTCTACCAGGCAGCCGCCTCAATATCGGCGCAACGATCATACCGCATCCAGACAACGCATACCCGTCGCGCCTCAACTGTTCTAGTGGTGCAACCACATTCCACGCAAGACCGCCGATCGTTCTAAGCGCGCGACGCCCCACCGAGTAGTAGGATTCCCTCTTCCATCTGGCTTGCTCCGCCTCACCTAAGGCGCTGCTCCCAAAATTAGAGCTCAAAAAATAGGTCGTCCACCCCTTTATCAGATGGTACCCTCCCCATAAAAAGGATGATGTTGAAGGAATCGAATAGAGCAATGCCTTAACTTTTGCTGGCGTTCCTATCAAACCTTGAAGATACGCTACACCAAGATCAATCCTCTCATACGCACGCCAGTTTGCACTGACCTTCTTCACACCCTGAGCCTCACGGCTCGGCAAAGCGTCAACATGCCTATTGTATCGATCCAGTCTCGCTTGAGCGTTTTCCTTCCACTGATTGGCCTTCTTTACTTGATCATCAACAAACTTAGAACCACGGTTCAACTGAATGATCGCCTCTGGTGCATTGATATCAAAACTATCCAAAACATTGGCAATTTTTCGAAGGGATTTGATCAATAGCAGTGAGTTCTCTCCATCGACCAAGCCACGCTCACCCATCACTCGAGAAAAGCCTTGGTTGTCCATCATCGCCTTCAAAGCTTTGCTATGATCGACCCGGCGCCCCTCTCTGTCCGTGCAGACCAAACTGAGCCCTTTACCTTCCAAGTACCTTTGAATGTTTTCTACTGCTCGCTCAGGGTTGCTAAAATCAAGGCATGCATCTTCCATTGAGTCAACACCGGCATTTAAAAGGTCGTTAAACGTGGACTGTTCAATATTCTGCGTTATGACCCCTGTCTCCAGGAAAAATGTGAAAAGCGCTTGAACCTTCTCTTTCTCCATCAACTCATTGTTGATCGATTTATGAATCTCTTGCTTAAGCTGTGCAGCATCCGCTCTATCAAAAATATTCGGCAGCATCGTTTTAAGGCCGTCCAGCACCATCTGTGAACTGCCCGAGACAATACCCAGCGCCACGGTAATCATGCCTAAACGCTCATACCGCGTCATGATCGTTCCTGCACCTGTATCAATACAGGTAATATTGCCTTTATCTTTGTTGTATAAAAGATTACCGCCATGGCGATCCGAATCAATAAAGCCCTCCC